>JAYVST010000786.1:0-8071 GCA_043775255.1 Burkholderiales bacterium | reverse complement strand
TAGGCGGTGGTTACGTGAAAATAGAAGTTGCCCATGGAAAAAGCCTGCAGGAAGGCAAGGCCGGTGAAGTTGAGAATGAGGTCCTGCTTGGGACCTAGTTTCAACACGATTTCGCGGGCTTCGGTGCCGTCGATCTGTTCCGGCTTGAACGACCTCACGTAGTCGATCACCGTGGCGATGCGCGCCTTGAGTTCGGCCAGCGTCTGCTCGGTATCGGGGTGCTTGGGGATCTCTACCCCGGCCAGGCGCGCCATGCAACCCTTGGCAGCGTCGCAGGCGATCTGCACCTGCTTGACCAGTGGCAACATGTCGGGCGCTAAGCGCGCCTGCAGAT
The DNA here is from genome assembly GCA_043775255.1 of Burkholderiales bacterium. Classification (GTDB taxonomy): domain Bacteria; phylum Pseudomonadota; class Gammaproteobacteria; order Burkholderiales; family JAEUOS01; genus JAEUOS01. The sequence goes on along the minus strand of JAYVST010000786.1, from coordinate 7,737 downwards.
AGACCGCGCTGTCGAACTTTTTCGCGTCGGCGTGGGCCTGTGCCTTGTCAAGGATCGCGGACAGGTTTTTGAGCATGCGGATGAAAACCGGCGCGCTGGATTGATACATGGAAATGCTCATCTGGACTCCGTTTTGGGATGTGGGGACGAAAACGGCTGGCAATGTTCGCACAAAAACAGCCCGCGCCCGCCGCAGTCGATGCGCACGATTGCAGCGCCGCACGCGTGGCATGGCGCGCCGGCGCGCTCGAACACCCAATGGCGGTATTGCCCGAAGGTCCATCCCCGTGCCTTGAGGCGTTTGGCCAGCGCGAGGTCGTTGGTGACGCCGCGCGTGCGATAGGACTGGCGCGTCAGGTTCAGCGCGGCATTTGCGAGGTTCTGCAATTGCGCCGGCGACAGGTCCGCCGGGCGCATTTGTGGATGCAGCCGCGCCGCGAATAGGATGTCGCTGCGCAGGTAGTTGCCGATGCCGGCGAGAAAGCCCTGATCGAGCAGCAGACCGGCGAGATTGCGTCGGGCAAAGCGCGGCGTACTCACCTGCGCGAGAACATTCGCTGCGGTCACCAGCGGATCGAGCAATTCCATGCCAAGGCGCGCGATGTAGGAGTGGCGTGGAACCTCGGCGGTCTTGAGTACCTCGATCTCGGAGGCGCTGTAGAGAATGGCGCTATGGGTGGCGCTACGGATAGCAAGCCGGGTTTGCAGGTGCGTGTCCGGCGCCGCACCCTTGTAGATCGCCCATTGGCCATAAAGTTGATTGTGCGAGTAGATCGTGAGTCCGCCGTCGAAATGGGTAAGCATGGCTTTGCCACGCGGCTCGACGCGGGTGACGATGCGCCCGGACAGCAGTTTTCCCGCCTTCTGCAGTTGCGGGAACCGGTCGGCGGCGAACCGGACTTCGAGGGCGGTGCGGCCGTCGAGCACGCACTTGAGTTTGTCCGCGGCGCGGCGGATTTCGGGCCCTTCAGGCATGTCAGTGGTGGGGGCAGTGGCCGGCCAGGAACGTGAGGGTGGGCAAGGACATGGCGAGTCGATCTTGTGCAGTGTGGGGCATGACGATTGAATTTGAGGTTCAGACGCGGCAGCAGACTTCGCTTCCGACGGGAAGTTTAGCCAGGGCGCATGATCGGGTAACGCCGTCTTGCCGAAACGGCCCCGCCGGGTATAGTTCCGCTCTTTCGTTGCATCGGGAACTCAAGGGAGACATCATGGCTGCAAGACCCAAGAACAAGGTCATCATCACCTGCGCCGTTACCGGCGCGATCCATACCCCGACCATGTCGCCGTACCTGCCGATTACGCCGCAGGAAATTGCCGATGCGGCGGTGGGCGCGGCCGAAGCCGGCGCTGCCATTGTCCACCTGCATGCGCGCGATCCGGTCGATGGCAGTCCGACCCAGGACCCGAAGTATTTCCGCGAATTCGCCCCCGAGATCCGGCGTCGTTGCGATGTGGTGATCAACTTCACCACCGGCGGTTCGCCCACCATGTCGATCGAGGAGCGCCTGCAGCCGGCGCTGCAATTGAAGCCCGAAGTCGCGTCGCTCAACATGGGCTCGATGAACTTCGGCATGTATCCGATGCTCTCGCGCTACAAGGACTGGAAACATCCCTGGGAAGAGCCCTACCTGGCCGGGTCGGACGAGCGGATTTTCAGGAACACCTTCAAGGACATCGCCTACATCCTGCAGTCCTGCTCGGAGAACCGCACGCGCTTCGAGATCGAGTGCTACGACATCGGCCATCTCTATACCGCCAACCATTTCCTGGAACGCGGGCTGGTCAAGCCGCCGCTGTTCATTCAGTCGGTGTTCGGCCTCCTGGGTGGGATCGGGCCGCATCCGGAAGACGTGATGCAGATGAAGCGCACGGCCGATCGCCTGTTCGGCAATGACTACGTGTGGTCGGTGCTGGGCGCCGGGCGCAACCAGATGCCGATAGCCACCATGTCTGCGGTGCTGGGCGGCAATGTACGCGTGGGCCTGGAGGATTCGCTGTGGGACGGCCCCGGCACCCTGGCTGCAACCAACGCGGCGCAGGTCAGGCGCATCCGCAGCATCATCGAGGCGCTCTCGATGGAAGTGGCGACGCCGGATGAAGCACGTGAAATCCTGCTCCTCAAGGGCGCCAACAACGTCGGCTTCTGAACCCGCGGCTATTGGAGAGACCAGCATGGTTGCGGTGATGAAAGATGAAGCCGGGGTGGCGCTGCCGCCGCTCGATGCGTTCTGGATGCCCTATACCAACAACCGGGCATTCAAGTCGCGCGAGGACATCGCCGCGCGCATGATCGCGCGGGCGGACGGCATCCACTACACCACGGCCTCGGGCGCGCGCATCATCGACGCCATGGCCACCTTGTGGTGCGTCAACGCCGGCCATTGCCGGCCGAAGATCGTCGAGGCGATCCGCGCCCAGGCGGGCGAACTCGACTTCGCGTCCAACTTCTCGCTCGGCAATCCGCTCGCGTTTCGTGCCGCCGATGCGGTGGCGCGGATTGCCCCGGCCGGCATGGGGCATGTGTTTTTCACCAACTCCGGATCGGAAGCGGTCGATACCGCACTGAAAATCGCGCTGGGCTACCACAGGCTCAGGGGCGAGGCCGCGCGCCAGCGCTTCGTCGGGCGCGAGAAGGGCTACCACGGCGTCAACCTGGCCGGCGTGGCCGTCGGTGGCGTGCCGGCCAATCGCAAGGCGTTCGGCAATCTGATCGCCGTCGACCACATGCCGCATACGCAGGACCTGTCGCGCAACCGCCATTGTCGCGGCTTGCCGGCGGCCGGCGCGGACATTGCCGACCAGCTCGAGCGTATCGTTGCCCTGCACGACGCCGGCAATATCGCGGCGGTGATCGTCGAGCCGGTGTCGGGCGCCAGCGGCGTGCTGGTGCCCCCGCGCGGCTATCTGCAGCGTCTGCGCGAGATCTGCACGCGCCACGGCATCCTCCTGATTTTCGACGAGGTAATCACCGGTTTCGGGCGCCTGGGCGCGCCGTTCGCCAGCCAGTTCTTCGACGTCAAGCCCGATCTCATCACCTTTGCCAAGGGCATCACCAGCGCCACCGTGCCGATGGGCGGGGTGCTGGTGGCCGACCATGTGTACGACGCCTACATGGGCGGCTCCGGCCCGGCGGTGGAACTTTTCCACGGCTATACCTATTCCGGCCATCCGCTGGCGTCCAGCGCCGCGCTGGCGACGCTCGCCACCTATGCCGAGGAAGACCTGTTCGGCAATGCCGCACGCCTGTCGCTGGCCTTCGAGGACGGTATTCACGGCTTTGAGGGCATGCCGCATGTGGCCGATACGCGCAACCTCGGCTTGATCGGCGCGGTCGAACTGACCCCGCGCGAAGGCGCGCCCGGCGCGCGGGCGCTGGAAGTGCACAACCGTGCCTGGGAGCGCGGGGTGTTCGTGCGGGCGATCGGCGACAACATCGCCTTCTGCCCGCCGTTGATGATCAATATGGCCCAGCTCGATCAGGTATTTGGCGCGGTGCGCGAGGCGCTCGCCGGCGTTCCCTGAGCGCGCCCCGGGCCCTGTTGACACGGGGCACTGTTGCTTGCAGGTACGCCGGAATTTGTTTTATAATTCAAGGCTTTCCAAATTTTGCCGAATTTTTGCCCCACGTTTGGCCGTTCAGGCGTGCATGGGGCGATCAAGGCCGTTCACAGGACCAATCCATGGTTACCATTCGCATGAACCGCAGCGGCGCCAAAGGCCGCCCCTTCTACAACATCGTCGCCACCGATTCGCGCAACCGTCGCGACGGCCGTTTCGTCGAGCGTGTCGGCTTCTACAACCCGATCGCCGCGGGTGCCGAAGAGAGCCTGCGTTTCGATGTGTCGCGCTTCAACTACTGGAAGGGCGTCGGCGCCCAGATTTCGCCTTCGGTCGAGCGCCTGATGAAGCAATACGCCAAGCAGGCGACTGCCACCGCGGCTGCCGCACCTGCTGCCGCCTGAGCTTGCAGTGAGCGCGCCCGCGCCGGGCGCGGATGGCGTGCCGCAGGATCTGGTCCTGATGGCCGTCGTCAAGGAGCCTTTCGGGCTAACCGGCCGCGTCAAGCTGCATGTGTATTCGGATGATCCGTTGGCGCTCCAGCAGTTTGGCGAATGGTGGATCGCGTCCCCGGGCGAAAAGCCGGCCTGGGTGAAGGTGGTGCCGGAAGAATTCGTGTTGCGCGGCGGCGGCTATGTTGCCAAGCTGCCGGGGCTGGAAGATCGGGATCAGGCCTTTGCGCGCAGGGGCTGGCAAATTGCGGTGGCGCGGTCGGCGTTTGCGCCCGCAGGTGAAGATGAATATTACTGGTCCGATCTGATCGGGCTCGAAGTGATGAACCGGGAAGGGCTCTGCCTTGGCAAGGTGACCGACCTGCTCGATCTCGGGCCGCATCAGGTGTTCAAGGTGCAGGGCAGGGAGCGTGAAACCCTGATTCCGTTCGTCGCGCAGTATGTCGATCGGGTCGATGTGGCGGGAGGCAGGCTCCAGGTGGATTGGGGCGAGGACTATTAGTCGTATGCGTTAGTCGTATGCGTTAGTCGTATGCGGCTACCTGGTTGTTTGGGGCGACGGACGGGCAAGACGGCATGGCGGTTCGATTCGACGCGGTGACGCTGTTTCCGGCGATGTTCGATGCGGTGGCGACGCTCGGTGTGACCGGGCGGGCGGTGGACGCGGGGATCTGGTCGCTGGCATGCTGGAATCCGCGCGACTACACCGACAATCCCTACCGCACCATCGACGACCGCCCGTATGGCGGCGGGCCGGGCATGGTGATGATGGCGCAGCCGCTGGAAGATGCGTTGCAGGCGGCGCAGGCGGCGCAAGCGGCAGCGGGATTCAAGCCGCGCGTGCTGCACTTGTCGCCGCAGGGGAAAAGGCTGGACCATGCGGGCGTGATGCGTCTGCGTGATGAAATGCAGGGCGGGGTCGGCGCCATCCTTTTGTGCGGGCGTTATGAAGGCATCGACGAGCGGGTGATAGCGCGCCATGTCGATGCCGAGTGGTCGATCGGCGACTACGTGTTGTCGGGCGGCGAACTGGCGGCGATGGTGGTGATCGACGCGGTGGTGCGGCAGTTGCCCGGTGTGCTGGGACATGATGCGTCGGCGCTCGAAGAATCGTTTGCCGGCGGCTTGCTGGATTGCCAGCATTTCACCCGGCCGGAAGAATTCGCGGGACAGCGGGTGCCGGAGGTGTTGTTGTCGGGCGATCACGCGAAAATCGCGCGCTGGCGGCTCAAACAGTCGCTTGCACGCACGCTGGCAAGGCGCCCGGACATGTTCGCAGCCTGGTCGGCGCGCAAGCTTTCGAAGGAAGAAGCAAAGGTTCGTGCCGAAGTGCTGGCCGAATCGGCAGTTGCAGGTGGAGTGTGAGGTGACAAAACCAATCCGGCCAGGATCGCACCAAGAGCCGGGCAAAGAAGAGGCAGTTGAATTCACGGGTCGCGGCGCCTTCGGCAAGAGGGCGCCGCGATTCGAATTGGATCGCGGCGCGGATTTGAAACGCCACGATCCCGCCAAACGGCGGCACCAAAGGCCCTGCGGGGGTTTTGCTCTACCGTCAAGTCCGGCCGGGGTAGTACCCGAAGCTGGCCCATGAAACGAAAGGAAGCGGCATGAACAAGATCATCGAAAGCATCGAGAAGGCAGAAATCGAGCGCCTCAACAAGAACATTCCGGTATTCGCGCCGGGCGACACCGTGATCGTCAACGTCAACGTGGTCGAAGGCGAGCGCAAGCGTGTCCAGGCCTTCGAGGGCGTGGTCATCGCGCGCCGCAACCGCCTGATCGGCTCCTCCTTCATCGTGCGCAAGGTTTCGTCCGGCGAGGGCGTCGAACGCACCTTCCAGCTGTATTCGCCGCTGATCGCATCCATCGAGGTCAAGCGCCGCGGCGACGTGCGCCGCGCCAAGCTCTACTATCTGCGCGAACGTTCGGGCAAGTCGGCGCGCATCAAGGAAAAGCTGTCCATGCGCGTCAAGGCGCCGACGAGCGTCAAGGTAGCCGCGCCCGCCGTCGCGCCTGCTGCATAAGGCGTTTTTCGGCGGTGCGAGACGGGCGCCTCACGGCGCCCGTTTGCTTTATGCGATTGCAAAGTCTGCGGTTACATGCCGATCAGCAACACGCCGATCAGCAACACGCCGGTCAGCAACACGCCGGTCAGCAACACGATCAGCAACAAACCTCGTCGCTGAATACGGCCCGCTACAGGAACATCTGCAACAGGTCGTTCAGGAAACGCCGGCCGCGCTCGGTCGGCCGGGTATGGGTCAGGGATCGTTCGATGAGGCCCCGTGCTTCCGCGCCATCAAGTGCGCGCAGCGCATGGCTCAAGTCTAAGCCGGTGCGCTCCGAGAACAGCCGTGTCTCGAAACCCTCGGTCAGGCGCAACGCGTTCATCATGAATTCGAAAGGCAACTCCGCAACCGTGGTGGCCCGGCTTTCGCCGACACTCGTGCCGTCGAGCGCGGCTTCGCTGGCGCGCATGTAGCTCTCGGGATTGCGCGGTTTTTCGCTACGCAGCACGCGGTTGGGATAGGACAGCTTGCCGTGCGCGCCGGCGCCGATACCCAAGTAGTCGCCAAAGCGCCAGTAGTTGAGGTTGTGCGCCGCGCGCGCGCCGGGTTTCGCATAGGCGGAGGTTTCGTAGTGCTCGTAGCCGGCCGCGCCCAGGGTATCTTCGACCTGTTGTTGCATGTCGGCGGCGGCGTCGTCGTCGGGCAATGTGGGCGGGTACTTGGCGAACACCGTATTAGGTTCGAGCGTCAGATGATAGACCGACAGGTGCGGCGGCTCGAACGCCAGTGCCGCCTCCAGGTCGGAGTTGAGTTCGGCCGTGCTCTGCCCCGGCAGGGCATACATCAGGTCGAGATTGAAATTGCCGAACACCTCACGCGCAATGGCGGCGGCGCGACGTGCTTCGGCACCGTCGTGGATGCGCCCGAGCGCGGCGAGATGGCGCGGATTGAAACTCTGGATGCCCACCGAGAGCCGATTGGCACCGCTGGCGCGATAGGCGGCAAAGCGTTGCGCTTCGAAGGTGCCGGGATTGGCTTCGAGAGTGATTTCAGCATCGGCTTCCAGCGGCAGGCGCGCGCGGATGTCCGCCAGCAGGCGATCGAAGCCGGCGGCCGACATCAGGCTGGGCGTGCCGCCGCCGATGAATACCGTGTGCACCCGCCGCCCCCACACCAGCGGCAGCGAGAGCTCGAGATCGCGCACCAGGGCGTCGAGATAGCGCGTCTCGGGGATCGTGGTTTCGCCCTGCACCGCGTGGGAATTGAAGTCGCAGTAAGGGCACTTTGTCACGCACCACGGGAAGTGGACGTATAGCGACAGCGGCGGCAAGGTGGTGAAGGTCGACGCGCCGGGCGGCGCTGCGAACGCAGCAGGCGCACCCGGCACGCGCGGGGTTGCCACGCGAGCGGGTGGCGCGGCGACCACCGGCACGCCCACCGGCTTCACGCGCCGCGCTCCGCGAGCATGGCCGCCAGACGGCGCAAGGCGCGGGCGCGATGGCTGACGAGATTTTTTTGCGTCGGGTCGAGTTCCGCTGCGGTCTTGCCGAGATCGGGCAGCAGGAAGTAGGGATCGTAGCCGAAGCCGTGCGCGCCGCGCGGCGTATCGATCACTTCCCCGGTCCAGCGGCCTTCGGCAATCAGGGGCTCAGGGTCGTCGGCGCGGCGCACCAGCACCAGCACGGCGAAGTAGTAGGCCGATCGATCCGGGTTGC
>JAYVST010000785.1:0-1797 GCA_043775255.1 Burkholderiales bacterium | reverse complement strand
CTGGCGGCACTCGGGCAGCGCGAGTCGTTGCAGCGCTTAAGCGTGCCGCAGAAGAAGGAACTGCGCGGGCTGCGCGCGAAAATGTCTGCTGTCATGTTTCCGGGCCGCTGATGTTTCGCATACCGGTTTCACATCTGAGTGCTGCGGAAGCGGCGGGCCTGGCGCAACTCCAGGCTGCGGTCATGCGCTTGGCCGACTATGCGGCACAGGTTGCAGGCGGCAAGAAAAAATGGGCCGGCAAGCCGGCGCCCCTGTTCGGTCGGATCAAGGCGCGGCTACGCGACTATGCGGGACAGTCAAAGAACTGGGACTTGGCGCGGCGTGGACAATTCATCGCGGATTTCCGCGCGGAGCGCTATCGCACCGTCTGGCTTGAAATGCTCCGGCAACGTAAACACAACATGGAAGTCGATGCGCTTCTGAGTGCGTCCCCGGAGTCGCTATCGTGGTGACAAGGAACCCATGAAAATCACTACCCTACAAGTCGAAACCCGCAATCGGGTTGGCCTGATCTGGTTCAACCGGCCGGAGATCCACAACGCCCTGAACGATCTGGTGCTGGCGGAACTCAATACCGTACTCAAGGCACTTGAGAAGGACAGCGAGGTGCGCGCCGTGGTGCTGGCGGGCCACGGCAAATCGTTCTGTGCCGGCGCCGATCTCAACTGGATGAAACGGACCTCAACTTACACCAAGGCGCGCAACCTGAAAGACGCGCAGGTGTTGGCCGACACCTTGTGGACCTTAGCCAGCCTTAAAAAGCCCACCGTCGCGCGGGTGCACGGCAACGCAATTGCCGGCGGCATGGGCTTGGTCGCCGCCTGCGACATCGCGATCGCCTCCACCGAGGCAGTGTTCTGCATTTCGGAGGTCAAGTTGGGCCTGATTCCGGCCACCATCTCGCCCTATGTGGTGCGCGCGATGGGCGAGCGCGCTGCGGCTCGCTATTTCCTGTCCGCCGAGCGCTTCGATGCCGCCGAAGCCTACCGCATCGGCTTCGTGCACGACATCTGCCCGCCTGGGGAACTCGACAGTCGCGTCAACGACATGCTGGGCCACCTGGTGCAAGGCGGCGCGCGCGCGATCGCGGAGTCGAAGAAACTGATCGCGCTGGTGGGCGGCGCGAAACCGACACCGGCGCTGCGTGCCGAGACGGCCAGACGCATCGCTGAGACCCGCGCGTCGGCCGAAGGCCGCGAAGGCATTGCCTCTTACCTGGAAAAGCGCCAGCCAAAATGGGTGGCCGATCTCAAGCTGGGCGACCAATAAGATGTTCAAGAAAATCCTGATTGCCAATCGCGGCGAAATCGCCTGCCGCGTCGCCGCCACCGCGCGCGGACTGGGCGTACTGACCGTCGCCGTCTATTCGGATGTCGATGCGCAGGCCAAGCACGTCGCCGAATGCGATGAAGCCTATCGGCTGGGCCCGGCGCCGGCCCGCGAGAGCTACCTGCGCGGCGACCTCATCCTTGAGATCGCCAAACGCAGCGGCGCCCAGGCGATCCACCCCGGCTATGGCTTTCTCTCCGAGAACGCGGACTTCGCCGAGGCCTGCGCCGCGGCTGAAGTGGTGTTCATCGGCCCGCCGCCGTCGGCAATCCGCGCCATGGGGCTCAAGGCCGAGTCCAAGCAGTTGATGGAAAAGGCTGGCGTGCCGCTGACGCCGGGTTATCACGGCGGCAACCAGGATCCCGGGTTCCTGCACAAGGAGGCCGGCCGGATCGGCTATCCGGTGCTGATCAAGGCGTCCGCCGGCGGCGGCGGCAAGGGCATGCGGGTGGTGGAAAAGTCTGCGGA
>JAYVST010000784.1:0-3166 GCA_043775255.1 Burkholderiales bacterium | reverse complement strand
TGTTTACCTGCGCGACGGTCATCTCGCCACCGAGGCCGGCGGCCGCACGCTCGACATCGGGCGCGGCGAAGGCATCGTGGTGGATGCCTCCGGCCGTACCCTGGTGCGCTTGGACACGCCGCCCGCCTTCATCCTGAACGACCCGACGCCACGCCCCGATCGCATCGATGCGCGTGGCGTTCAGCTGCTCGACATGCAGGCGCTGGGCTTGCGTACACGCGCCAACCTGGTCTGCAAACCCTGATGCGTCTTGCGCTCTCCCGCGGCGGGCCGGTTCGGCAGAACCGACCGCAGCGTCCGCGCATGCTTGCATCAACCGCTTTCTTGCTGATTGTCTGGAGTGGCGGCGGCTGGGCGCAGTCGACCCAGGCAACGGGCAGCCCGCAGTCCTCGTCCGCCCCGACCGGCACACAGTCCTCGCCTGCCCCGACCGGCGCACTGTCCTCGCCTGCGCCAGCGGGGCCGCAGTTCGCCGTCAAGGGCTATCGTATCGAAGGCGAGAACCCGCTCGGCGAGGCGCGCGCCCAAGCCGCCCTGGCGCCGTTCACCGGACCCGCCATCACCCTTGATCGGCTGCAGGCTGCCGCCGAAGCGCTCGAGCGCACCTTGCACGCAGCGGGCTTTGGTTTCTATCGGGTGATCCTGCCGCCGCAAGAGTCGGGCGATCTTGTGTCCCTCAAGGTGCTGGCGTTCACCCTCGGGCAGGTGGTGGTCAAGAGCCACCAGTTTTTCAGTGAGCCGAACATCCGCGCCAGCCTGCCGGCCCTGCGCGAAGGGGCCAGCCCGAATACGCTTGACCTTGCGCGCGACCTGGCGCTGGCCAACGAGAACCCGTCCAAGCGAGTGGTCGCGGCGTTCCGTTCCGGCGAAAAGCCAGACACGCTCGATGCCAACCTCGAAGTGGCGGATTCACGCGCGCTGTCGGGCTTTGCGCAACTGGCCAATACCGGCACGGCTGCCACCGGCATCAGCCGGCTTACCTTCGGCGCCTCGCATGCCAATCTGTTCGATCGCGATCATCAGATCACCGCGACCTACACGATGTCGCCGGAAAAGCCCGTTGCGGTCAAGCAGTGGGGCGTGTTTTACCGTGCGCCTGTGTACGGCTTAGGCGGCATGGTGTCGGCCTACTGGACCGAGTCGAACGTCACCTCCGGTACCGCTGCGGGCGTGAGCATCACCGGCGGCGGTCGCTTTGCCGGCATTCAGTACACCCAGTATTTCGCCCCGCGCGGCGACTACCGCGATTACTTCACACTTTCGTTCGACGACAAGCAGTTCGACAACAACGTGACCATCGCCGGCGCCCCGGGCGCGGGCGCGAACACCTGCGCACGCATCGCCAGCCGGCCGCTGTCAGGCAGCTACAGCGGGCGCTACGAGGGCGCCGACCTGACGCTCTCGTTCAATGGCGACTACGTGCGCAATTTTCCCGGCGGCACGCACAACGCGCAGTCGGACTACGACGCTTGCAATTCGCCGACGGATGATCCTTCGCGCAACCTCACCGCAGGGTGGTCGATGCTGCGTTTTGGCGCGGACGCCGGCTGGCGCTATTCAGGCGACTGGCTGCTGGCCGGCAAGTTCCGCTCCCAGCTGACCGGCAGCTCGCTTATCCCCGGTGAGAAATTCGGCGTCGGCGGCGCGCAATCGGTGCGCGCCCTCGGGGAGCGCTCCCTGGCCGGCGATGTCGGCGTGTCCGGCTCAATCGAATTGTGGACACCGCCGATGTGGCAAGGCATCCGCTGGCTGGTGTTTTACGACGCCGGACGCGTCAAGACCCTGCAACCTGCGCCGGGCGCGCCGTTGAATTACGAGGCGGTCGCCAGCGTTGGTTTGGGCATGCGCTGGCAGTACCGGACACAGTTGAGCCTGGCGCTCGACTACGGCGTGGTGGTGGAGGGCAATTCGCCGAACGCGAATGTCACCAATCGGCAGAACGTGCGTGGGCACGACCGTCTGCACTTGAATCTTGTGCTGAAATTCTGAGAACTTGCAAGGCCTCGCGCCCGGCGCCGGCGTGGATTTCGCGGCGAGCGCTTCGAGGTCGGGTCAGACCTGCGTAGCATGAAAGACAACGGGCTCCCCAAGGGATCCCGTGAACCTGCGCTCGGAAGTGCGGCCGATGCGCCTACGCGTACTCGGCAAGCTCCTTCTTCATCTTTTGCATTGCCCGCACCTCGATCTGGCGAATGCGCTCGGCTGAAACGCCGAATTCGGCGGCGAGATCGTGCAGCGTCAGTTGCTGGGCATCTTCGCCCAGCCAGCGCGCCTCGACGATGCGCCGGCTGCGCGGGTCGAGGTCGGCCATGGCTTGCGTGAGGGCGGCGCCGCGCTTGAACTCGATTTCGCTGGCCTCGAGGATGCGCGAAGGCTCGGCGTCGGCATCGGTCAGGTAGGCGATCGGCGCGAAGCTTTCTTCCTCGCGCTCGATCGGTGCTTCCAGGGCGGTATCGCCGCCGGCGATGCGCATTTCCATCTCGCGCACGTCCGCAGGCTTGACGTTGAGTTGGTGCGCAAGCCCATCTACCTGATCCGGTGTGAAGCTGTCGAGACCCTGCTTGTGGCTGCGCAGGTTGAAGAACAGCTTGCGCTGCGCCTTGGTGGTGGCGATTTTCACCAGACGCCAGTTGCGCAGCACGTACTCATGGATTTCCGCCTTGATCCAGTGCAGCGCGAATGACACCAGCCGCACCCCACGTTCCGGGTCGAAGCGCTTGACGGCCTTCATCAGGCCGACATTGCCTTCCTGGATCAGGTCTGCATGCGGCAATCCGTAGCCAAGGTAGCCGCGCGCGACCGACACCACCAGGCGCAGATGCGACAGCACCAGACGCCCGGCGGACTGCACGTCCTGCTTGTCGCGATAGTCGCGCGCATATTGCAATTCTTCTTCAGGGGTGAGTACCGGAAAGCGGCCGACGGCCTGGATGTAGCCCTCGATGCTGCCCACCATCGACGGCACCGGCAGGTTCCAGGCGGCAACAGGGGTCAGAGCCATGTTTGCAGACATGTGATTCCTCCTTGATTGGGCGTGGGCCGCAGCTTTTGGCCGGGCCCGGGCACTTGCGTGCCATAGCTGGATTTTAGCACTCTCGGCATAGGAGTGCTAATCGCGGGCAAAGTTCCGCCGCCATGGTTTGGGCTTGTAGCCTGTCGGTGCAGC
>JAYVST010000783.1:0-5871 GCA_043775255.1 Burkholderiales bacterium | reverse complement strand
ACGACTTCCGCCACTCATCTGCCCGCAACCGGCCGCCGGAGCCATTCTCAGAGGCATGGCTGACTTTTCGTCGCACACATCAATCGTTTGAGCCGGCTTGAACTGCGATTTGAAGCCACGCCACGCCGGGCTTTTTTTCCACCACGATGCGCCGGCCATCCGAGCGGTAGGTCAGTTGGCCGTGTAGCCTGGGATTGGAAAGCACGCGCGGATTCAAGATCGCGAAGTTCTCGCCGCCGGCGTGGCGTACTGAGTGCGTGACCAGGCCTGGATGGCCTTCACGGTGCAGGCGCAAGCCCACCGACTGCGCGTAGCGGTAGTTTTTTTTGTGGATCAGGGCGGGATATTTTTTGGTCATGGGCCGTAGATCCACCAGCGCCGCGTCGCACGCGACCTGGTATAGCGTGCGCTCGATGCGAACGGTTTCATTTTCAAAACCGGCATCGGTCAACAAGCCATTGAACCAGTGGTGCGCTGTTTCGCGTACGGACGTGTCGATCCTGCCGCAGCCGTACCAAATGCCAAACATGCCGTCGGAAAACCGGCTCGATTGCCAGTGTTTGAACGGCCACTCAATGGCATTACCCAAATCGGCGTCCTCAAACGGGCGGTCAATGATGGGCGTTCTGGATTGATGGGGGGGCGGTTTGACCAGGTCTTCAACTTGTTGCGCCAGCGCCCAGCTGTCAGGGTCGCCGGTCAAGTCATCAAACGGGTTTTGCGATGATTCAGTCGAGACGATATTGCGAATCACATCGCGGTGGACATCGGTCAGCCTGAGGTGCGCGAACAAATCATTCATCAGACGCTGCGCGCGCGATCCAGATAGGCGCGCACCATCAAGAGACCGCCAAAACCCCATTCCTTGATCACATCGACCGGCGCCAGGTTGTCAAACGCCTTGTTGCGCGTAGACATCCAGCGGTAGGCCAGGCTGCGATTGTGCGGAAACAACTGGCGCAGGTTCTTGTGAATGCCGAGAAGATGCCCGACCCGTTCGAATTGATCGCGGCTGGTGCCAATCGACTCGCCTTTGCGGTAGCGCGTCAGCGCCGCACGATTGCCGGCGGCGATGCCGAGCAGGGCGGCCTGGTCTTCGGTGGACAACTGCCAGTGATCCATCAACGCCATCACCATTTTTGCCAGTGCGCCACGGTCTGGCACCGCGGGAGGCGGGCGTTTGCGCTCAAGTACGGCGTTCATGGCGGCACTCTTCGGGGTTGAACTGTGGCTGAATTGAAATATAGCACGCTGTAACGATAAAAACAAATAACGTGTCTATAAAAACGATCTTCAAATCGATGTCCTGGGGATGACGCCATTGGGATAAGACTGCCCGGACGACAAAATCCAGTAAGGCATGCAGATGATTTGAACCCTCATTGCGCTCTCGGAGGCCGCGTTGCGTTCTGCTGCGGCCAACGCCCAAACCGGCCTCTACCAGAACCGCGCCGTCAAGCTTGTCGCGCCGTATTGCCCCCGGCGGCGCGCTTGATTCGCCGCCGCTCCTCCTCGCGTGCAAGCCGCAGGCTCTCCGGCAAAAAAGCCGTAAGGCGACGCCACATCAGTGGTTCATGCGCAACGTCAGCATCAGCTCCTTGACGGGCCGATCAACTCTTCGACACCAGTCTATTCGGGTCCGATTCCTGCGCCGGTCACGTCATCGAAACGACCGGTCACGTTCCCGAAATCGCCGGTCACGATGCCGAAACGAGCGGTCATCCTGGTCCGAAATACGCACGAGGCAGCGCTGCCAGAGCCGGCTCGCATGCAGTCTTGATCCGTTTGAGAGGTCGCTGCGCGTCATGCCTGCTTGGCGGTCCGCATTTGCGCCATCGCGGCATGCGCCAAAAATGCCGAACGGCTCAAGCGCCGTGATTTGGCGAACGCATCGATCTGCACAACCAAGCGCTCTGGCAAGCTAATGTTCAGGCGCACAGACTTGTTGCTCACGCGGTCGAGATCGATTTCCAACAACATCCAATAACCGCCTGTGAAGCGCTTGTCGCGGCTCCAAGTCTCAGGGCTGGTTGGCGCAGGGACGTCCATATCCTCACCATCGAAATGCACCTCGACCGCCTCTTGCGCCGCGCGCGAAATATTCTCGACATCGTCGGCTGCGGAAAAGCAACCTGGAAAATCAGGAAACGTCAGCCCGTAGGCGCTCGATTTGTCTTTGTGAACGTAAACCGGGTAAAACATCATCCACCTCACTTCCAGGCCCAGTCGGCCTGAAGAAAAATATTGCGCAGCGTGCCTTCGGGAATGTCTTTGCGCGGATGCGGCACAGTAACGTGACCCGGCTTGGCCGGGTGCTTGAATTTCTGGTGACTGCCCTTGCCACCGGCACGCGCCCAGCCTTCGGCCTTCAACCGGGCGATGATGTCGGCACTGCGCATTGTGTAATCATACACACAAAAATGGCGCAGGCAGCCGAATCGGCAAAACACCGGCGCACTTGTTGAGCAGCCCGTGCTGCGCTTCTGCGCAATCCGCAGCATCGACGACGCCCGCGAGACAGAGAATGCTTCAGCGCCTTCGGTTTGCGATCATGAGTTGAGCGCACCTTCGTCGATGCTCTTCTGGCTCAACGCAGTTGGCGGCATGTCCGCCTCGGCAGAATCGGCTTGCATCACCTTCTCGGCCTTGCGGTGATCGGCAAATGCCGGCAGCGTTTTCTCCGGAATCGTGTTGACGGTGTCTAAGTGGGCCCCTGCATCATGCGCGGCAGCCACAGCACCAGTTCCGGCACGAAGGCGACCAGGATGATCACCGCCAGCCATGCCAAGATGAACGGCGTCATCATGCCGAGCGACTGGTTGTAGGAAATCCCGGCGATCTTGCACGCGACCATCGCCAGCACGCCGACCGGCGGTGTCACCGATCCCAGCACCAGCAGCATGATGGTGACGATGCCGAAATGCACCGGGTCGTAGCCCAGGTGTGCGATCAGCGGCCCCATGATGGGCACGACGATAATCAGTGCCGGCACCGGCTCGAGAAAAGTCCCGAGCAGGAAGAAAAACAGGATCAGCACCAGCATTGCAAGCTTCGGGTCGCTGGTGATCGAGAGCATCAGCTCCAATGCCGCCTGGCCCACGCCGGCGCGGCTCAATACCCAGCTGAAGAGGCCGGCGCCGGCTAAGGTGACTAGCGCGCTCGCGGTCATGCCGGCGGCGGCGGCGAAGTTGTTGTAGAGCGTGCCGAAACTGTGCTTGCGCCCGATGAGACCGAACAGGAGCGCGTAGAGCGCCGCGATGGCGCCCGCTTCGGTAGGCGTGAACGCCCCGGAAAGAATGCCGCCGATGATGATCACCGGCATGACGATGGCCGGTACCGCACGCGTGGCGGCGACGCGGCGTTCGGACCAACTGGCGCGCGGCGACGGCCGCGCCCCGGCGCCGGGCGCCATGAGCCAGGCCAGTGCCAGCATCGAGACCCCGGCGAGGATACCGGGGAACACGCCGCCTAAGAACAGGGCGCCGATCGAAACGCCGGTCACCGAGCCGTAGATCACCGCGATCACGCTGGGCGGGATGATGGGCGCCATCATCGAGGCGCAGGCAGTCACTGCCACCGCGAAGGCCGGTTTGTAGCCTTCGCGCTTCATCGCCGGGATCATCATCGAGCCGATCGCGGTGAGGTCGGCCAGAGCGGAACCCGAGATCGCGCCCATGAACATGTTGGTCATGATGTTGGCTTGCGCCAGGCCGCCGCGCACGTGGCCGATCAGGGCCTTGGACATGTTCACCAGGCGCTCGGTGATACCGGCCACGCTCATCAGTTCGCCCGCGAGCACGAACAGCGGCACCGCGAGGAGGGAAAAATTGTCCAGCGATTCGTAATACTGCTGCGCCAGGATCAGCACCGGCAACTGGCCGTCGTAGAGCACCGTCAGGATCGCCGCCAGCCCCATGCAGTAACCCACCGGCATGCCCAGCACCATGAAGACGCAAAACAGCGCCAGCATCAGACCGATACTCATAGGGTCGGATCCACCGGAGGCTCAGTCGCCGGAGCGCGATTCCAGGTCAGGATGGTCAGGAGCGTTTCCAGGCCGGCGCCAACGGCTAACGCCATGTAGACGGTCCATTTAGGGATTTGCAGCAGCGGCGACTGCTGGAACCAGACCCGGTCCATCAGCTGGATCGCGGCCCACAGGAGGATCACGCAAAACGCGATGGTCAGCGCATCGGCGATCCATACCACCACCTTGCGGCCGGCCGGCGGCAGCATCAGTTCCAGCACTTCCACCCGGATGTGGCCGCGCGAGGCAGCCACCAGGGCGGAGCTGATCATGACGCCCCACACCATCAGGCCGCGCACCAGTTCCTCGGCCCAGAACAGCGACTCGTTGAGCACATAGCGGAAAAACACCTGGAGCAGCACCAGCACGAAGTAGGCCGCGAGCAGCGCGACCGACATCGCTTTCAAAGCACCGCCAAGGCCTTCGACCAGTTTGCCGATGGCGCCCGCATCTGCGCGCCGCGCCACCGGGCCCGCGTGCGGGCCCGCCGGTGGAGCCGACATGCGTCAGCCCTTGGCCGCGGCCTGGGCGGCCTCGACCAGTGCCTTGCCCTTGGGGCCGGTCTTGGCGACGAAATTGGTGAGCACCGGGCCCATCTTGGCGCGGAAGCTCTCGATGTCGGGCGTGGCGTTGGCCTTCACCTTGGCCGCCAGACCATCCCACGCGGCCTGCTGCTCTTTGATGTTGGCGTCCCACATTTCCTTTTGCACCATCTCGACGGCGGTGTCGCGGATCACTTTCTGCACGCCCGCCGGCAGGGTCGCCATCTTCTTCGCGCTAGCCATCATCGACACCTCGGTGAAGATGTGGTGGGTACGGGTGGCAAAGCCTGCCACTTCGTAGATCTTCGCCGACATGATGTAGTCGGCCGGCACCTCGATGGCGTCGATCACGCCGGTCTGCAGCGCCGTGTACATTTCACCGGCGGGAATCGGCGTCGGGTTCGCACCCATTGCCTTGGCCATTTCGACCCAGGTCGGAATTTCCGGCACGCGCAGCTTGATGCCGCGCACGTCGTCGGCCTTGCCGATCGCCTTGCGCGAAAGAAACACCCGGAATCCGGACGCGCCCAGGGACAGGATTTCAACGCCAAGCGTTTCCTTGGCCGAATCCACCACCTGCCTGCCCGGCGCCCCGTACATCACGCGCTTGACATGGTCGAAATCGTTGAACAGGAAGGGCAGGGAAATGAAGCCCATGTGCGGCTGCCAGTTGGCCAGGGTACCCAGGTCGCTCCAGCACATGTCGAGCGTGCCCAGTTGGAGCGCCTCCGCAGAGGTGCGCAAGTTGAACAGCTGCGAGGCCGGCTTGATGTCAATGGTGACTTGGCCGGCGGTGCGCTCCTTCACCCGATTGGCGAAGGTCTCGGTGATCCTGTGCCCGAGGTGCGTGGTGGGCAGGTGGTGCGAGAACACCAGCTTGATCGGCGCCGCCTGGGCGCGCGTGATCGCCGGAAACGCCATCAGGCCGGCCGCGCCGGCGCCGGAGGCCAAAAGGGTACGCCTGGAAATGGTCATGCGAGTCTCCTGTGTTCGTTTTGGACGTCATCGACGGCCACCTCTTGCGCGGACGCTAAAGGCGGCAATCGCAGCAGGATAGTGTATGCCAATGTAAGATCGTTGTCCTTCCGCAAGTGCCGCTGCAACCACCTTCGGCGCGCGGACGATTCACAACGAAGGAGCCAAAATGATCACTGATGGCGACGTGGCGCGCTACCGGCGCGATGGTTACATCGTGGTGCCCGATGTCCTTTCGGCCCAGGAGATTGCCGACCTGCAACGCGTAACCGCCGAATTCGTCGAATCGTCGCGTGCTGCCACACAGCACACCGATGTTTTCGACTT
>JAYVST010000782.1:0-3279 GCA_043775255.1 Burkholderiales bacterium | reverse complement strand
CTTGATCTCGACACGGCTGCGGTCAGGGCTGCGGCGCGATCAGAACGCGGCTTGTACCGACAGGTACCAGCCGCGCTGGTCCGGCTTGTTGGCGATGTTGCCCAGGTCGACCCGCGCTAGCGTCAGCGACAAATTCTTGGACGGAAACCAGGCGAGGAAAAGGTCGCGCGCCGACTCTTCGCGAAACGCTGCCAGGTTGTTGGGTTTGGCGCGCGCCTCGGCGCCGAGCGCGAGCGTGTCGGTGAGAAATACGGCGGCCGACACTTCCGGGCGCAGGCGGCGCGCATTGCCTTGCGGCCCGCCAAACCCGAGGATGCCGAACTGGTTGGCGTTGGAAGCGCGCAGGGTCGCATTGGCGAACAGGTTGCGGCCCGCCAGAGCGGCCAGCCAGAGTTTGGAGGCCGATACGTAGAGATCGGTGCCGCTGCCCGAAGTCGCGCCCAGCGCGCGCGGCACCAGGTCGTAGTCGCGGTTGCGCTTCCACTGCGCGCCGACAGCGATCTGCGGCAACAGGCGGTCCTGGTCGTAGACCGCGTCGCCGACCAAGCGTACCTTGACGCCCAGGGTGTCGACCCGGATCGAACGTCCGGGGACGGTGTCCGACAGACCGAAGCCGAGCGTGGCGAGCGACACTTCGACCCGGTTGTGGATGCCGACGGCGATACCGCCGGACCGCAGCGAGAAACCGCCGCCTGTGTGCAGGTCGGTCAGATGCGCCGTGACGCCGATCTGGTCGTCAGTCCCGGTACCGGCGATCAGGGCCCAGGGGCTCAGACCCCCGCCGCCCGCGCCCTCGACCTGGCTCACGCCGCCGGTCGCCACCAGCCGGTCGCCGGCCTGCGCCAGTCCCGCGAGGGCCAAAGTTGCAAGTCCGACCACGGCACGACGCCACGCACGTTGCGAGTGCGATCCTGCAGGGACCGGGATGATGGGTTTAGGGGAGGCTTGCATACCCCTAAAGTTAACCGAAAGTCGGCCGTTGAAAAGGGCGAGATTGACGGTCTTTTAACCTGATCGACGCATTTGCGGCCCATTCCCGGCGCCGCGAGCTTCGTATGTGTTGGGCAGATCGTCGCTGGAGGGAGCATGAAAAACCTTGGTTTCGCAGTTGAGTGGGGCGCGCTTCGCCGTCACTGTGCCGCAGGCGCGATGCTCGTGCTCGCCATTGCGGGTTGCGCCGCACCCGGCGCCGCGCCCGATGCGCCACTATTGCAACGCATGGGCGGCTTGCCGGTGCTGCAGGCGGTGGTCGGCGACACCATCGACACGGTGGTGGCCGACCCGCGCACCCGGCGCAGTTTCGAGGGCATCAAGCTGCCGGCGCTCAAGGCCAACCTGGTGACGCATCTGTGCTCGCTTGCCGGCGGGTCCTGCCGCTACGAGGGCGAGACCATGGCGAAAGCGCATCGCGGGCTCAAGATCAGCGACGCCGAATTCGATTTGATGGTCGCCGCGCTGCGCGCCGCGCTCGACCGCCGCGTCGGCGCGCGCGAAAAGAACGAAATGCTGCGCTTGTTGGCTCCGATGAAGCGCGACATCGTCGGCGCATGAGCACGTTCATGCGCACGTTCCTGCGCGCGCTTCTTTGCCTTCTGCCCCTCGGGTTGCTGTGCCTGGCCAGTGCTTCCCATGCGGGGGGCATTGTCGTGGTCGTGACCGACCGCGGTGGCGCGCCGGTCGTCGACGCGGTGGTGTCGCTGGAGCCGGCGGCGGGTCGCGCTCCCGTACTGGCGCGTGCGCGACTAACGGAGATCGAGCAGAAGGATCGCAAATTCGCGCCGACGGTCTCGGTGGCACAGGTCGGTCAGGCGGTGAGTTTTCCCAACAACGACAGCGTCCGCCATCACGTCTACTCGCTGTCGCAGACCAAGCTCTTCGAGATCAAGCTGTACGCAGGGGTGCCGGCCAGCCCGGTGGTGTTCGACAAGCCTGGCACCGTGGTGCTCGGCTGCAACATCCATGACCGCATGGTGGCGTGGCTGCGCATTGTCGATACCCCCTGGTTCGGCAAGACCGACGCCGCCGGACAGGTGCGCTTGGACGGCTTTCCCGACGGTGCCTATGTCGTCCGGGGCTGGCATCCGGGCTTGCCCAACCTCGACCTGCCTGCGGAGCTGCCGGTCGCCATCAAGGGGGCGGCGTCGGCCGCACTGCGCCTTGACCTGAAGCCGGGATCGCACTGATGAAGGCCGAATCGAGCCGGTTCTGGCACGAGGCCTTGCGCATCCGTAGCCTGCGCACGCGCATCGCCGTCCTGGTGCTGACACTCTTGCTGGCAGTGCAGGCCGCCGGATTTCTGGCGATTGGCACCAGCATCGGCCAGCAGGCGCGTGCTGCCGTAGGGGCGCAACTGCGCGTCGGCGAGCGCGTCTATGTCCGCTTGGTCGAGCAGAACGCCGGCAAACTGGCGCAAGCAGCACGCGTCCTGGCGGCGGATTTCGGATTTCGTGCAGCGGTGTCCTCCGACGATCGCGAGACAGTCGCCTCGGCGCTCGAAAATCACGCCGAGCGCATCGGTGCGACGCTAGCGTCGTTTCATGCCGTCGACGGGTCACTCAAGAGCAGCAGTGCGGGCGCCGATCGGCTGGCCCGGTGGCAGTCCGAACCGGGGCGCTTCGGCAAGCTTATCGAAGGCGCGGCGCGCGACGGCTGGTCCACCGGGCGGGCCTTGGTCGACGGGCATCTCTATCAACTCGTAGTGGTGCCGGTCAAGGCGCCGCTGACCATCGGCTGGGTGGTGATGGGCTTTGCTGTCGATCAGGCGCTTGCGGCCGACATGCGCGCCTTGCTGCAACTCGACATCAGCTTCATCGACACCGCAGGCGAGGGACGCGTGCTGGCGAGCTCGCTTTCACCGCTGGCGGCGGCGCGTCTGGCCCGCGCCAGCCTGCCGCACCCCGGCGCGGTCGGCGACATCGGCATCGATGGCGAGGATTTCGGTGTGCTGTCGATCGCGCAGCCGATCGCTGAGTCGGCGACCATCGTCGCGGTGCTGCAACGTTCCATCAACGAAGCGGTGGCCCCGTATGCGCACCTGCAATTCATTCTGCTCGGTCTGACCCTGGCCGGACTGGTGGTGTCGGTGATCGGCAGCCTGGCGACCGCGCGCCGCGTCACGCGCCCCATGACCGCGTTAGCCGATAGCGCGCGCCAGCTGGGCGAAGGCAACTACAACCATCCGATCGCAGCCGACGGCGATCGCGAGATCGCCGATCTGGCGTTGGCCTTCAACCAGATGCGCGAGGGTATTGCAGAGCGCGAAGGGCGCATCCGCCGGCT
>JAYVST010000781.1:0-2165 GCA_043775255.1 Burkholderiales bacterium | reverse complement strand
CCCGACAGCCGGCTTGTGTCGGCGGCCAAGGTCCGGTTGTGGCTTGTCGAGGTCGTGGTGGCATGGCTGATCATGCTCTGGTTCATGCCCTTTGAACGTTGGCTGATGCCCCGCAGCATCGCGGGGCGGCGAGAAGGTTTGGTCCCGGTGCTGCTGATCCATGGCTATGTAAACAACGCCGGGGCGTTGTTCATCCTCTGGCGCGCGATTAAAAGGGCCGGGCACGGGGTGCATACCATCAACCTGGAACCGGTCTACGCAAGTATCGATGCCTATGCGCAGCAAATTGAAGCGAGACTGGCGCAAATCCAGTTGGCGTCGGGAGGGCAGCAGGTGGCCCTGGTTTGTCACAGCATGGGCGGCTTGGCAGCGCGCGCCTATCTGCGCCGCCATGGCGGCAGCCGGGTGGACAGGGTGGTTACCCTGGGCACCCCGCATGCGGGCACCATCCTCGCGCGCACCGCCATGGGCGAAAACGGGCGTCAAATGTGCCTCGGCAGCGCCTGGCTTGGCGAGTTGGCGCGAGACGAGAAAGGCAGCTGGCCATGCCCGCTGGCTTCCCTGTACTCGCGGGACGACAACGTGGTCGTGCCGCAGCTTTCCGCGCATCTCGACGGCGCCCGCAACATCGCGCTTACGGGCCTCGGGCACGTCAGCCTGCCGATGTCGCACCGAGTAGCCGTCATCGTGGTCGCGGAATTGTCCGCGCCGCCGGTCCGGCCAGAGGAAACATCGGTGAGCGCTTAACCAGGCCGGGCGATGGTTGCCGGCGCAACTATCCGGCGTGACTGGGGCAGCCCGCAAAACGCGAAATCGACGTCCGGCGCTCGGCCGCTCACGATATCCGCAATGGCCCGGCCCGAGCCGCAGGCGTGGGTCCAGCCAAGAGTGCCATGGCCGGTATTGAGGAACAGGTTGGCTATCCGGGTGGCGCCGATATAGGGGACATTGGACGGTGTCGCGGGGCGCAGCCCGGTCCAGAAAACGGCCTGCGACGCGTCACCGGCGCCGGGAAACAGGCGCTCGGCTCGCGCCAGGACGGCGTTGCACCGTACCAGGTTCAGATCGGTGTTGTAGCCGCTGAGTTCTGCCGTCCCGGCGATGCGCAGCCGGTCGCCCAGGCGCGAGAACACCAGCTTGTACTCGTCGTCGGTCAGCGAGACCGAGTGCGCCCGCGCAGGGTCGGCGACCGGCATGGTCACCGAGTACCCCTTGGCCGGATAGATTGCCAGGTGGATGCCGAGCGGACGCACCATCCGGGCACTGTACGAACCTGCGCAAAGAACATAGGCGTCCGCGTGCAACAGGCGCATGCCGCCGGCACCGCTTACGTGTACGCCCGAGATGCTTCCGCTGGCCTTGGCGATTTCCACGATCGTGGTGTCGAACTCGAAGCGAACCCCCCGTGCCCGCGCCAGAGCGGCCAGCGCCTGGGTGAATTTGTGCGCGTCGCCGGACTCGTCCGATGGCGTCATGTTGCCGCCGGCGAGCATGGCGCGTGACGGGCTCAGGGCGGGTTCGATCGCCACGCATTCTGCGGCCGACTTCATCTCGAGTTCGCAGCCGAATTCCCGCATCAGGCGCACGCTCGCCTGGGCGTTCTCGAACTCTCGCAAACTGGTGTAGAAATGCAGGATGCCGCGCGACAGGTGGTCATAGGAGACATCGGTTTGTTCGCGCAAAGCCGTGAGCGAAGCGCGGCTGTACAAGCCCAGATTGACCAGCTGGCGCATGTTGTGTCGCGTGCGCGCGGGCAAGCATTCGCGCAGGAACTTGATCCCCCACAGCCATTGTTGTGGGTCGGCACGCAGGCGGAACAGCAGGGGGGCGTCTTCGCGCGAAAGCCATTTCAGGATTTGCGCCGGCGCATGCGGATTGGCCCATGGCTCGGCGTGCGAGACCGAAATCTGCCCGCCATTGGCAAAAGAGGTTTCCATGCCGGCGGCGCCTTGCCGCTCGATCACGGTTACTTCATGCCCCGCCTCGTTCAGATACCAGGCTGCTGTCACGCCGGTGACGCCGGCGCCAAGAACGATAACTTTCAAGATGCACCTATCAGGTCCGTTGACGGTTAACGGACGGAAAGGTCGCGCGGATGACTGCGATTGCCACCGATCGTCGCCGGGATCAGGCCGATTTGCCCAGCAACGTGAAGTGCTCGACCG
>JAYVST010000780.1:0-3562 GCA_043775255.1 Burkholderiales bacterium | reverse complement strand
GCCCTGGTCAAAGCCGCGCGCAGCGAAGGCTATGCCGTCTCGCACGACGAACTCTCTGCCGGCGTGCACGGCATTTCGGTGCCGATTCTGGTCAAGGGGGCGGTCGCCGGCTCGCTCGGTGTGGTCATGCCGGCCGCGCGCGCCGCGAGCGCCGCCGCGCTCACGCGCGCCTTGCGCCAAGGCGCGGTCGCCATCGCGCGCGCGCTCGCGCCGCGCTGAGCCGACCGGCGTCACGCCGGACGCTCCGCTTCCACCACTTGCGCAAAGCCGTCCAGCGCGGCGTCGATGGCCGCGGCGATGCGCGCGGCGTCGCCGACTTCATGCATCAGGAGCAATGCCAGCCGGGCGAGGATTTCCGCCGTGGCGGCGTCGCCGGCGCGCGTCATGCGATAGCACAGGTCGGTATACAACTCGTCGAGTTGCAGGCTGTCGAGACTCATGTGGCCCTCCCGGCGCAGCAGGCGTCGATCGATGCGCAGAGCGCGACCGCATCCGGCCCTCGCCAGCGCGCCAGCAGGTGGCCGTCCGGCCGCGCCAGAAAAACCGTTCCCGCCGCTGCGCCGAGCCGGCGTGCGGCGGCGCTGCCGGCGTCTACCCGGCACACGCGCAGGCGCGCATCCGCACGCGCGGCCGGCGCCAGCGCTGCGGCAGTCGCCGTATCGAATACCAGGGCCGTGAAATGCGCGCCCAGCATGGAGGAGAGATGCGCGCCGTCCGGGTCGGCCACGCCATCCGGCAGATTTGCCCCGGGCGCCGGGCCGGCGCCGAAGTCCTCCGCCGCCACCGTCTGGTTCAGCGACGACAACGGGTAGCCGATGGCAGTGCTCTGGCGCGGATCGACCAGGCTGCGCACCCAGTGGTGACGATCGGCTAAGCCGAGCACGGCGGCACGCATCACCTTGAAGGCGGCGGACGGCGGCGCCATGAATTCGCAGCTCTTGGACGCATTGCGCATGTTCTCGCGCATGGCGAAAAGGCGCTCTTCGGTGTAGCTTGCAAGCAGCGCCTCATCGGCCATACCGCGAATGACGAACGCCAGCTTCCACGCCAGGTTATGGGTGTCGTCAATGCCGGAATTCATGCCGCGCACGCCGAAAATCGGCACCAGGTGGGCGGCGTCGCCGGCGAACAGCACGCGCCCATGCCGATAGTCGGTGAGGGTCAGGCAACTGGCGGCGTACATGCTGATCCACACCGGCTGCCAGGGATTGCGCTCGCCCATGAGTTCGAGATGGCTTTGCACCCGCGCCAGCACGTTCGCGGGCCGGATCGCCTCGTCGCCGTCCTCGTCCTCGCGCAACTGGTAGTCGAAGCGCCACAGGTCGTCGCGGTGCTTGTGCAACAGCAGGGTGGCGCCGGCATTGGAAGGTGGGTCGAACCATGCGCGCCGGCCGGCCGCCAGGTCGCTCTTCATGCGGATGTCGACGATCACGTAGCGGCCGTCGTAACGGGTGCCCTCCATGCGCAGGTCGAGCGCCTTGCGCACCGTGCTTTTGGCGCCGTCGGTGGCGACGACCCAGTCGGCCGCCAAGCGATAGCCGCCCAGCGGCGTCTCGATCTCAAGCTCGACACCGTCTTCACGGGGTGTCACTGCGGCAACGCGGGACTGCCAGCGAACTTCGATCAACTCGGGATGGCGCGCGATCCGGTCGAGCAGGAACTGCTCGACATAGCACTGCTGGATGTTGAGCAGGCTGGGATATTTGGCATCGTCGTCCTGCGGCATTTGCAGATGGAATATCTCTGTGGTGCGATAGTAGCTCCAGCCTTCCGACCACGCCAGGCCCTGCCGCAACACCGGCGCGGCCATGCCCAGCTGGTCGAAGATTTCCAGCGTGCGGCGCGTGACGCACCCGGCGCGGCTGCCGGTGCACACGCTGTCGTCGGCTTCCAGCACCACGCTGGCCACGCCGTGGCGCGCCAGGCCCAGCGCCAGCGCGAAGCCGATCGGCCCGCCGCCGACGATGGCGACGGCATGGCGTCGGCGCTCCATGCCCGCATCGAGTGGCGGCAGGCGCGGCGCGAACCGGGCGTATTCGAAATAGGAAGCGAACGGAATGGTCATGCGAATGCCGGGTTAGCCTGCGGGTCGGCGCCGGATGCGGCTGCCGCCACCTCGAAGAGGCACACCTCGAAGAGGCACCCCTCGAAGAGGCGATTGGCAAGCCGGCCGGGCCGTGCTACTCTGTCCGTTAATCGGACAACCGTGTCCGATAGTTGGTGCCACTCAATGTACACGCCGCCTCCGCGACGGTCAAGCGCGCGGCCATGGAGAAGCGAATGGAAAAAGCCGATTTCGACGTGCAGAAGCTCAACCACTTCGCGTGGCGCTGCCGCGACGCCGAACAGACTCGCGCTTTCTATGAGGATCTGCTGGGCCTGCCGCTGGCCCATGTGGTGCGCGCCGACACGGTGCCTTCCACCGGCGAGAAATGCCCCTACGTGCACCTGTTCTTCCGCATGCAGGACGGCTCCTTCATCGCGTTTTTCGATCTTGGCGACGGCCGGGCCAGCGTGCCCGATCCGGCCACACCGGGCTGGGTCAACCACATTTCGCTCGAGGTGGCCACCTTGCCCGAACTGGTGTCGGCCAAGGCACGACTGGTGGCCGCCGGCATCGACGTGCTCGGCGTGACCGACCACTACTGGCTGCAGTCGATCTACTTCCACGACCCCAACGGCCTGCGCCTGGAGCTGAGTTTTCGCTCGCAGGGGCCGGAATACCTCGCAGCCTGCGAGCGCGATGCGCGCGGCGCGCTGGACCGCTGGACCGCCGACAAACGCGCCGGCAACATCGGCATCGAGGCGGGAGTGCCGGCTTGAGCGCCAAGGAACTGGTTGTCATCGACGTCAAGCCCGGCGCGGCGATGGAGTCGCAGTCGGGCATCGCCCAGCTGTGGCCGCGCATCTACGGCGCCATGGTGCGCGCACCGGACGCATCCACGCAGCGCAAATGCGCCGCCATCATCATGCATCCGGCCAGCAATTTCATGGGCCATTACCTGCTGGAGCCGCTGGCGGCGGCCGGCATCACCGCCCTGGGGCTGAATTCGCGCTACCCCAACAACGACTCGCAACTCCTGATGGAGCGCGTGATCCAGGACTTGGGCGCCGGAGTGAACTGGCTGCGCGCGCAGGGCTTCGAGCGCGTCGTCCTGATCGGCAATTCGGGCGGCGCCGCGCTGGCGGCGTTCTACCAGGCGCAGGCCGAGAACCTCACTGCCACGACTACGCAAACCGGCGCCCCGACCGGGCTCGTGCCGGCGGACCTGCCGCCGATCGACGGCATCGCGCTGACGGCGGCGCATCCGGGCCGCTCGCGCCTGTTTGCCGAATGGCTCGATCCTTCAGTGATCGACGAGCACGACGCGTTTTCCGCCGACCCGGCACTGTCGATGTTCAACCCGGACAACGGCCCGCCCTTTTCCGCCGACTGGCTGGCGCGCTACCGCGCCGCACAGGTGGCGCGCAACCTGCGCATCGAGGCCTGGGCGCGCGCGCAGCTGGGCTTCGTGCGCGCCCTGCCGCACGGCGTCTCCGACATGGCTTTCGTGATTTATCG
>JAYVST010000779.1:0-3606 GCA_043775255.1 Burkholderiales bacterium | reverse complement strand
CCCTCCGGCTCACGACTCCTTTTCCATCGCCCGGGCGGTGAAGGCATCCTCGGGCACGCCCTGGTTGACCTCGTACTTGTCGAACTCGATGACGGTGCGGCGGTTCCCCTGCACGTCCTGCGCTTCCGTCGGCTACCAAGGCGCACGGACAACTCCTTGGACGGGACTACAACCCGCTAGATACACTGCTGTCACTGCGAACGGTCAGGTCTTGCATCACGACATCGAGGGCGGCGTACTCCTCGTAGTAGCGCTTGAGGATCTGCACCGCATGCCCGGCCGCGATGGCGAGGATGAGAATCGGGGTGGACGCGTTGAAGACGTCGAATGGTTGCTTCGAGATGCCGAGCAACCCAAGCGCCCAGATCACCGCCAGCAGCGCCATCACCAGCGGCAGCACCAGCGCCTGGACGGTGCGGAAGGCCTCGTAGTGGATCAGGCCGATCAGCAGCACCGCGAGCGGAAACAGGAAGCCCATGCGCTCGGAGTACTTCTCGAGCAGGGCCAGGAACACCGGCGTGCAGCCGACCTCGAGTAGCACCGACGGATCGCGGTGCTGGTCGAGCATGGCCTCCACGTTGGCCTTGATCGCCTTGAAACCGCCGGGGGTCTTCTTGAACTCGGCCACCACCTGGGCGGTGCGCTCGTCCTTCGACACCAGCAGATTGCCATAGACCGGATTGGCGGCGAGCCCGGAGGTGAGCGCATCGCCCGAGAAGGGTGCAGCGACGATGCGCTCGAGGAAGCCCTCCACCAGGATGCGCCGGTAGTCCACCGCGCTTCGTTGCGCGCCAGCCTGAACAGCGCGTCAATCCGCCCCATGGTGTCGAAGTGATGCCCGCCCTTGCCGTCGGTTACCCGGTGTGTCGATGCGATATCAGGGGCCGGGTGAGGCTGTCGGTACCATGACGAACGCGGATTCACGCGGCCGCTTCCAGCCGGACTGATGTGCACTCATTTGCGCGTCCGGGCCTTCTTCGCGGCGCCACCCGGCTTGCGCGGAACCCGCGGCGCCGGTGCACCTGCTCGCCCGCCACGTGTCTCGTCATCTGGCACGAGCCTGTCCTGTGCACAGAATGCGCCCTGTACCTCGAGATCGGGTTTGCCTGTGAGGTTGGCAGCGCGCTCCTGCTGATATTCGTACCAGAAGCGCACCGCCTGCCAGATGGCCTCGGGGCAGCTCGACCGACTTTCGAGTCCCGGCGTGAGATCGAATTGTTCCGCCGCATACGCCGCCTCCAAGACCGCGGCTCCCGGTATGCCGAAGCCGTCCGCGAGCGGACTCGACGGCACGCCTACACCCCAGCCGTAGGTGAGCCAGCGCAGAATGAGTTCGGGGACGTTGAACGTCGTGCGCATCTTTTCGATGTTGTCGAGCCGCGTCTCGATGCTTGCCCCCGGCACCGGCAGCGCAATGATCCCGATGTTCGGAAAGGCGTTTGCGTCGTCATAGTCTGCCAATGGGCGGTCCTGCATGCCGTTGCGGGACGGCGCGAATCCCGACTGGCCGAACCCGCCGCGCGGTGCCAGCGAAACCCCGCGCACCACGCTGGCTTTCAGATGTTCCATGTCCAGCGCCACATATGCGACGTGCGACCAGGCGCTCGGCGACAGGTCGGTACGCACGTGCGATTGCGCAATGCGCAACCGAAACGACAGGAGATCGGCACCGCCTACCAGCAAAAGGTGCGACCACGCCTCGCCGACGGGCACTCGCTCGGACTTCAGCACCCGGCCGATCCAGTCGAGATTGGATTCGCCGGGCGTCCGCGGAAGGTCGGCAATGCGGGGGTTCTTTTTGGTTTCGAAGGAACGCAATACGCGGATGGTCATGGCGGCTTCCTGGTGAGGCAATCATCGATTGCGCGGAGGGCGCAAACGGAGGGTGGTCGACCACTGCTCCTTGGTGTCGAAGTCGATGTCATCGAGCAGCGGATGGCAGTTCACATCGACATCCAGGCCGCCACCCGCCTGCACAAAGCGCAACATGACGATCTGGTTGCCACGCATCGTGGCCGGGCGCCGGTTCGGCAGATCGCAGACCGCCGCGTGGTACTGGCCCGCACTGCCGAAGCGGGGCGGGGGCTTCTGCGCATCGCTGTGGCGCGGCCATCGATCTTTGCCACCGAAGAACGACCCGATAGCGCCCCACGCTTCCTTCGCCCGGTCGACGCCGATCGTGGACACCAGCGACATTGGCGAGGAAATGATCTCGAAGACCGACGCGCCGACGGCGGTCGGATCGGTTGCCTGAGACAGTCGCCCCCAGTGCACGTCGCCGGTCGCCAGCAGCAGCGGCAGACCGGCGTTCGACAAGCGCTCGATCTGCGCGACCATGAACGCATAGTCGCATTCGTAGTCCGGGAACTCGTAGTCCGCAAACTTTCCTGAGATCGTCCCGGCGGCGGGCCGGAACAGCGACTGTCCGGTGACCAGCATCGGATAGCGAGGCAGCGCCTTGCCGGCACGGTCTACCAAATCGTCCACCCACGCCTCGAGCGCGTCTCGACCGGCTTTCCCGAGCAGGTCGCCATCGTTCTTGCGCGACTGCGTTGAACGCTGACCGCGCGTGTCGAGCATCAAGATCGACAGCGGTTCGACTACCAAGGTACGCGCCGTGCCGAATGCCAGGACGGCAGGTTGCTGGAAGCCGCGATAGGTCGCTTCGGCCGCACGGGTCCAGCGGGCACGGCCGTTCTCGGTGATGCTGTTGCCGATCTGCACCGACCAGAATGGATAGTTGTTCCAGAATTCATGGTCATCCGGCAAGAACATCGCCGGGGCAAGGCCAAGCATCTGGGGAAAGCCTGCGGGGATTTCCTCTGGCGGAACGCCTGTGGTATCCCCGAACCAGTTGGTCATGTAGTCATTCTGAAATTTATTGGCGAGCCACGATTCGTCGTCCTCGAAGTTCTGCCCTGTCGGCAGATCAAGATAGACTTGGTCGCCCGCAAAGATCGACAAGTCCGGATGCACCGGAAGATGCGATACGACATGGCCAGCCTTACCGGTCTGATCCTCATGCTGGTGAAAGCACGAGGCGAGCAGGATCGTAAACCGCTCTTGCGGCTCGCTAGGAATGGATGCCGGCAACGGCCGCAGAATCCTGACAACGGATTCGGTGCCCGACGTGAGTTCGATTCTCACCGGCTTCCCGGGGGACAATCCGGTAATGGCGAAGTCACCACGATAGACCGTCACGGCAGCCCGCGTGGCCAGAACCCCTTCGAGCACGGGATGCAGCCCGGGTCGCTTGGCATCGACCGGTTCGGGGATGACCAGTCGTCCGTCTACCCGCCAAGCCAAAGTCGGGCGGGTGCCATTACCAGTCACCCCCACCCAAAGATGCAAACGATCGGAAGGCGTTGCCGTGGTGGGTGCATGTGCGATCAGCGCGAGGGGCACGTTACCTCCAATGCGGTTCGCGAGAGTCTGTAACGCGGAAGCTCATTCGGCAATCACCATGAACTGGTCCGGGCTGGAAACCGGCGCCTACGCCTCCAGAACGCGAGGCGTCGGCGCACTCAGAAAAGGGCTCCCCGCCGGCCCCCGGCCACGCAACGCAGCCTCAGCGCAGGCCTGCTCATACGGCAAACCCAGTTCAGC
>JAYVST010000778.1:0-4517 GCA_043775255.1 Burkholderiales bacterium | reverse complement strand
GACGACCGCGCGATGCCTCGCAGAAGTCCCGGCTCCGGGTTCGACGCCCGCAACGGCAGGCAGGCGCGCGCGGCACCTCCGAAGCCTGGTTTGCACGGGTCTTTTCGAGGTCCATTGATCATGCCAACGCCGTCCCCCGCCATTCTTGCGCTTGCCGACGGCAGTATTTTTCGCGGAATCTCCATCGGCGCCGACGGCCAGACCGTGGGTGAGGTGGTGTTCAACACCGCGATGAGCGGGTATCAGGAAATCCTGACCGACCCGTCCTACTGCCGCCAGATCGTCACCCTTACCTACCCGCATGTGGGCAATACGGGCATCAATGCCGAAGACGTCGAGTCCGGCGACGGCCGCATCCATGCCGCCGGCCTGGTGATCCGCAACCTGTCGCTGTCGGTGTCGAATTTCCGCAGCACCCAAGCGTTAGACGCTTACCTGCGTGCGCAAAATGTGGTCGGCATCGCCGAGATCGACACGCGCCGCCTGACCCGCATCCTGCGCGACGGCGGCGCTCAGGCCGGCTGCATAGTTGCGGGAGGCGTCGACGAACAAGCCGCACTCGCGGCCGCGCGCGGATTTCCCGGCCTTGCAGGCATGGATCTGGCGCAAGTGGTAACGACCGGCGCCCCCTACACCTTCAACGAGACCGAGTGGCGTCTCGGTGCGGGCTTTGGCCGGCAGGACGCGCCCCGGCATCGCGTCGTCGCCTATGACTTCGGCGTCAAGCGCAACATCCTGCGCATGCTGGCCGGGCGCGGCGCTGCCCTGACCGTGGTTCCCGCGCGAACGACAGCGGCCGAGGTCAGGGCGATGCGGCCGAACGGCGTGTTCCTGTCCAACGGCCCTGGCGACCCCGAACCTTGCGACTATGCGATTGCCGCCATCCGCGAGATCGTCGATGCCGGCATTCCGACCTTCGGCATCTGCCTCGGTCATCAATTGCTCGGGCTGGCCTCCGGTGCGGCCACGCTCAAGATGAAATTCGGCCACCACGGCGCCAATCATCCGGTCAAGGACCTGGAAACCGGACGTGTGGCCATCACCAGCCAGAATCACGGATTTGCCGTCGATCCTTCGACCCTGCCGGCCAATCTCGCAGTCACGCATGTTTCGCTGTTCGACCAGTCGATCCAGGGGCTCAGGCGCACCGATCGCCCGGCATTCTGCTTTCAGGGCCATCCGGAAGCGAGCCCGGGGCCGCACGATATCGGCTACCTGTTCGATCGGTTCACCGCAATGATGGACGCGAACATCGGAGGCGCCCGTGCCTAAGCGCGCCGACATCAGGACCGTGCTCATCATCGGCGCCGGGCCGATCGTCATCGGCCAGGCCTGCGAATTCGACTACTCCGGTGCGCAGGCCTGCAAGGCGCTGCGCGAGGAGGGGTACCGGGTGGTACTGGTGAACAGCAATCCGGCGACCATCATGACCGACCCGGACACCGCCGACGTGGTCTACATCGAGCCGATCACCTGGCAGATGGTGGCGCGCATCATCGAAAAAGAACGCCCGGACGCACTCCTGCCGACCATGGGGGGGCAGACCGCGCTCAACTGCGCGCTCGACCTGGCGAGAAACGGCGTGCTGGCGCGTTTCGACGTGGAATTGATCGGCGCCAAAGAGGAGGCGATCGACAAGGCCGAGGACCGGCAGAAGTTCAAGCAGGCGATGACGAAAATCGGGCTTGAATCGGCCCGTTCCGGCGTCGCCCATTCGATCGACGAGGCATGGGCGGTGCAGCGCGACATCGCCGCGACGGTCGGTGGCATCGGCTTTCCGGTGGTGATCCGGCCGTCCTTCACCCTCGGCGGCACCGGCGGCGGCATCGCCTACAACCCGGAGGAGTTCGAGACCATTTGCCGGCGCGGACTCGACGCCAGCCCGACACGCGAACTCCTGATCGAAGAGTCCCTCTTGGGCTGGAAAGAGTTCGAGATGGAAGTCGTGCGCGATCGCGCCGACAACTGCATCATCGTCTGTTCGATCGAAAACCTCGATCCGATGGGGGTGCACACTGGCGATTCCATCACGGTGGCGCCGGCGCAGACCCTGACCGACCGCGAGTACCAGATCATGCGCAATGCCTCGTTCGCGGTGCTGCGCGAAATCGGCGTCGATACCGGCGGCTCCAACGTGCAGTACGCGATCAACCCCAAAGACGGGCGCATGATAGTGATTGAAATGAATCCGCGTGTGTCGCGCTCCTCGGCGCTCGCCTCCAAGGCCACCGGATTTCCGATCGCCAAGATCGCCGCCAAGCTGGCCGTCGGCTACACCTTGGATGAACTCGTCAACGACATCACCGGCGGCGCCACGCCGGCCTCGTTCGAGCCGACCATCGACTACGTGGTGACCAAGGTGCCGCGCTTCGCCTTCGAGAAGTTCAAGGAGGCCGATTCGCACCTGACCACGCAGATGAAATCGGTCGGTGAAGTGATGGCGATCGGCCGCACTTTCCAGGAGAGCTTCCAGAAGGCGCTGCGCGGGCTCGAAGTCGGTGTCGATGGGCTTAACCAGAAGACCACCGACCGTCACGAGATCGAGGAGGAACTGGGCGAACCGGGGCCGGAGCGCATCTGGTACGTGGGCGACGCCTTCGAGAACGGTTTTTCGCTCGAAGAAGTGCAGCGCCTGACCAACATCGATCCCTGGTTTCTGGTGCAGATCAAGGACATCGTCGATGAGGAAATGCGTCTGGATGACATGGCGCTCGGCGCTATCGACGCCGGCGAAATGCGTCGTCTCAAGCGCAAGGGTTTTTCCGACCGCCGCTTGGCCTGGCTTATGGGCGCCAGCGAGGACGAAGTGCGCGCCCGCCGCCGCGCCCTCGGAGTGCGCCCGGTATACAAGCGCGTCGACACCTGCGCGGGCGAGTTTGCCACCCGTACCGCGTACATGTATTCGACCTATGAAGAAGAATGCGAGGCCGAACCGACAGAGCGGCGCAAGATCATCGTGCTCGGCGGCGGCCCCAACCGTATCGGCCAGGGCATCGAATTCGACTACTGTTGCGTGCATGCCTCGCTCGCGCTGCGCGCCGACGGTTTCGAGACCATCATGGTCAACTGCAATCCGGAGACCGTATCCACCGACTACGACACCTCCGATCGGCTGTATTTCGAACCCCTTACGCTGGAAGATGTGCTGGAGATCGTCGATCTCGAAAAGCCCGAGGGTGTGATCGTGCAGTTCGGCGGGCAGACGCCCTTGAAGCTGGCCCGCGCGCTCGAGGCCAACGGCGTGCCCATCATCGGCACCAGCCCGGAATCGATCGACATCGCGGAGGACCGCGAACGGTTCCAGAAGCTGCTGCATGAACTCAAGCTGCGGCAGCCGCCCAACCGTACTGCGCGCACCGAAGCGGCGGCGCTCGAGGCGGCCAGCGAGATCGGCTATCCGCTGGTGGTGCGCCCGAGCTACGTGCTGGGCGGGCGGGCGATGGAAATCGTGCATGAAAAAAGCGACCTTGAACGCTACATGCGCGAAGCGGTCAAGGTGTCGAACGATTCGCCGGTGTTGCTCGACCGCTTTCTCAACGACGCCATCGAAGTCGATGTCGACTGCATCGCCGACGGCAGCCGCGTGTTCATCGGCGGCATCATGGAGCACATCGAGGAAGCCGGCGTGCATTCGGGCGATTCGGCCTGCTCGCTGCCGCCGTACTCGCTTTCGGCCGATCTGCAAAACGAATTGCGCGTGCAGACCGCGGCGATGGCCGAAGCGCTCGGCGTGATCGGGCTGATGAACGTGCAGTTCGCCATCAAGGAGGAAGACGGGCACGATGTGGTCTATGTGCTGGAAGTCAATCCGCGCGCATCACGCACCGTGCCCTATGTATCCAAGGCGACCGGCCTGCCGTTGGCGAAGATCGCCGCGCGCGTGATGGCGGGCATGTCGCTCGACCGGCAAGGTATCGGCATCGAGGTCCAGCCGCCGTATTTCAGCGTCAAGGAAGCGGTGTTTCCGTTCAACAAGTTTCCGGGCGTCGATCCGATCCTGGGGCCTGAGATGAAGTCGACCGGCGAAGTCATGGGGGTCGGTTCGACCTTTGGCGAGGCCTTCGCCAAGAGTCAATTGGCCGCCGGGGTCAGGTTACCGTCGGCGGGGACGGTGTTTCTCTCCGTGCGCGATACCGACAAGGCGAAAGTGGTGGGCGTCGCGCGCGCCCTGTCCGAACTCGGGTTCGGCCTGGTGGCCACGCGCGGTACGGCGGCGGTGCTGGAAGCGCAGGCGATTCCCGTACGCATGGTCTACAAGGTCAAGGAAGGTCGGCCGCACATCGTTGACATGATCAAGAACCGCGAAATCGTGCTGGTCATCAACACCACCGAAGCGCGCAAGGGCGTGATTGCCGATTCACGCCTGATCCGGATCTCGGCCCTGCAGGGAAGGGTGCCCTACTACACGACCATCGCGGGCGCGCGCGCGGCCGTCGCAGGCATGCGTGCGTCGCACGAGTTGATGCCTTTCGACCTCCGCGGCCTGCATGCGGAACTCGCCGCCAACTGCTAAAGCG
>JAYVST010000777.1:0-5486 GCA_043775255.1 Burkholderiales bacterium | reverse complement strand
CACTTTTCGGCCTCACTCGCGTCGCGCTGCCAGAGCGCGTAGCGGTACTGCAGGTAAGACCAGGCGTCGCTGAAACGGGTGCGCCAGCGTGCCGCCGGCAGGTTGGCGGCCTCTTCGGCTGCAACCCAGTTGGGCGGCGTGGTGTCGATGTCCACCCAGGCGCCCTCGATCCAGGCGCGCACCCAGGCATGCGCGTGACGTTCGCGCACAAGGTAGGAAGCGCTTGCAGCGTCGTACTCCTGCAGGGAGAAGCCGGTCGCGTAACGGGCCGGCACCCCGGCCGCGCGCAACAGCAATACGGTTGCCGAAGCGAAGTATTCGCAATGCCCGGCGCGTGTGGCGAGCAAAAAGTCGGCCAGCGGTGTGCGGCCTTCGGCGGCCGGCCGCAGCGCCGTTGCATAGCTGTAGCGCGCCGCGAACCCGCGCCGAATCGCAAGCACCGCATCGCGCTGGTTCTTGCCGGCAAGCTCGAACTCCGCTGCCGCTTGCGTGACCGCAGCGCGCTCGCGCGCGGGCAACTTGAGGTCGCTTTCGTCGGGCGCCTGCATGACACCGGACAAGGATCCAAACGCCACCTCATAGATGAAAAACCCCGGCGCCGCCTCGGCCTGCACGGCACCGAGCGTGCCAGCCTTGAGCGAGATGGCGCCGCCTTGAACGGTCAACGCGCCGGTTGGCAAGCTCAGCACCGGATTGCCATGGATCGCCTGTTCGGCCACCTCAATCACACCCGACGCCACGCCGCGGCGCAGCACCCAAGGCTCACCTGCCCGCGTGCGCGCGACCTCGGCGAAGCGCGCACCGCGCGCCAGCCAGGCCGCGCCGCCGTATTCGTTGTAGCTGGCACGGTGCAGCAACATGGCTGATGGCTGCTGCGCCATTCTTACCCGCAGCACGATGTTGTCCGATTGCTTAAGGTCGCCGATCGAGCCCATGTCGGTGCTGGTGCGATAAGGATTGGTCCGCGTGCCACCGCTGCCGCTCATCCAGTCGGGCGCTGCGCCTTCGAGCCAGAGCTGGGCGCCATGCAGGCCCAGATGCAGCAAGGTTCCGAGTGCGGCAACCAGGACGATTTGCGCGGCCCACAGGAGCGCGCGCGATCGTTCGCGGCGTGCGGTCCACATGGCCCAGGCGCCAAAGGCGACCACGCCGATCGAGAACGACTCGCCACGCGCGTTGGCGCCGGCCGCGCCGACCAGCCAGACCACGAGGTACGGGTAGGTCAGGTGCACCTTGCGCAGTCCCGCTTCCGGCACACGGCGCAGCCCCCAGAAAATCACATCGAGCCGGAGCGCCGCATCGTTGCCCCAAAGTTGCATCATCATCAACGGCATCAGAAGCAGCGGCAGCCACTCGAACAGCAACACGATCGCGCGCGGATTGCCGTAGGCGATGTAGCAGCCGACCCCCACCAGCGCCGCCACCACGATGCACAGATCGGCGACCCGCTTCTGCCGTTCAAGGTCAATGGCGATGCGCCGCGCCACAAGGTGCGGGGCCTCGAGCGCCAGCGCCGCGGCCACGGCAGGCGCCCAGAAGCCACTCTGCGCGCCCCAGAACAGGGCCGCTGCGCCGAGCAGCAAGGGCGGCGCGCTCACAGGCCCGCCAGCCCTTCCTGCACCCGCCCCGGCACCAGGTGCAGCAGCCAGGGCGGAGCGTTGGCCGGTGCTGCGGCGGCCACGCAGATCACTCGTAGCGCGGCGCCACGCGCGCGCAAGGCATCGATCATGTCGGCACGCGCACGATCCCAGCCGACCAGAATGCAAATGCAGCCGCTCAGCCCGGCGGCGCGTTCACGCAGGGTGTCGGCCAGAGCCGAAAACGGCAGGTCGTCGCACGGCCGCACGCCCGCGAGCAGATCGAGAAGACTGCCGGTTCCGAGCAGTCCGCGGCCGGCCGTATAGGTGTGAGTCTGGCCGGCGACGAACATCAGGTCAAGCAGACACTCCTGTGTATCGATGGTACAGGCGAACGATGCCGCCACCGCCACCGCTTCCTCGAATGCATCCATCGCAGCGGGTGCGACAAAAGTATCCAGCACGAGGGCGTGGCGCTCGAAGAATTCGTCCTGGTATTCGCGCACCACCGGCTTGCCGGTACGCGCGAAGCTCTTCCAGTGCACCCGCTGCAATGCGTCGCCGGGACGGTAGTCGCGCAGGCCGATGAACTCCTCCGAGTCGCCCACCGACGATGCCAATGCCACCCCGCCCTGCTGCAGGCGGCGCCCGCCCGGTAGGGCGATCGGCGGCAGCTTGTAACGTTTCGGCAGCACGGTCAGGTTGCCGGCCAGCGCCTGCGCCGCAAGCGAACGCGCCAGCCCGAGCGGTTCGTCGCAGGCGATCGTCACGCCGCTGAAATGGATGCGGCCGCGGCGCAGCGCGGCGCCGCGCATGCGGATTTCCAGCGCGGCGCCGGGCGCCAGGTCGGCACAGGGCATATTGCCGATGGTGGCAATCCGATTCGCGCGCACCAGACGCTGCCAGCCGCGATAGGTCGGCACGCGCAGTGCGCGGCGGAACTGCTCGAAACCTGGACGCGGATCGTCAATGTCGTCGCACAGGGTGACGGCACGCGCCGGCCGGGTGCCGAGGTTGGTGACTCTGAGCCGATAATCGAAAGTCTCGCCGACGCTTGCAGCGCGCGGCAAGTCGCGCTCCACCGCAAAACGGCCGCGGCGTGCGAACCTTGCTCCGCCCCAGGCCAGCGCCAGCAAGACCGCGAGAAAAGCGAACATGCGATAGGCGGTGCTCTGCGTGGTGTCGATGCCGAACACGCCGCACAACACCAGCGCGCCAAGCGCCACCTGGCCTGCCGGCGTCAGCTTGCGTCCGCCCCAGTGCAGGAGTGCGCCGATGGCATGGTAGATGCGGAAGGAGAGCTTGCGCACGCGGCGGGCGAACCGGGGAGTGGCGCAGTCTATGCCGGTACCGGAACCCGGCCGAGAATGGCGCTGACGACGCCCGCCGCACTGGCGCCGGAAAACTTCGCCTGGGGATCCAGCGCCAGCCGGTGCGCCAGCACCGGTTGCGCCAGTGCTCGCACATGGTCCGGCGTGACGAACGACGTGCCCTCGATCAGTGCCAGCGCCTGCGCCACCCGGCAAAGCGCAAGCGACGCGCGCGGGCCGGCCCCCAGCAGCACGCCGGCGGCGTCACGCGTCGCACGCGCCAGATCAACCGCATAGCGGGTGATCTCCGGACTGATTCGCACCGCCTTCACCGCTCTGCGCAGGGTTCGCACTTCATCCGGGGACACAACCGCCACCACCTGTTCCAGCGGATGCGCGCGCCCTTGCGCATGCACGATAGCCACCTCGTCGTCGGCGCTCACATAGCCGAGCGAGACGCGGATCGCAAAACGGTCCATCTGCGCCTCCGGCAATGGATAGGTGCCGCGGAATTCGACCGGATTCTGGGTTGCGATGACGAAAAACAGGTCATCGAGGCGCGTCGTGCGGCCCTCCACTGTCACCTGTCCTTCGGCCATCGCCTCCAGCAACGCGGACTGGGTGCGCGGCGAAGCACGATTGACCTCGTCGGCCAACAGCACCTGGGTGAAGATGGGTCCGGCATGAAAGTCGAAAGTCTGCTCGCGCGGATTGAATACGGAAACACCGACGATGTCGGACGGCAGCAGATCGGGCGTGAACTGCACCCGCTTGAAGCCGGCGCCCACGCTCACTGCCAGCGCCTTGGCCAGGGTGGTCTTGCCGGTGCCGGGGTTGTCCTCGATCAGCACATGGCCGCCGGCTAAGAACGCGGCGAGAATGATGCGCACTTGCGCCGCCTGCCCCGACATGACCGACAGGATGCTGTCGGCAATACGCGCCGCGCCTGCGGCGGCTTGCGCCGCCGGTTGTTCTGCCATGGCGTCCCCACCCTTCCCGAATGACACGACCGTATGAAATCATTCTAGCGAATGGCCGACACGCCGCATGGCACAATCGGCGCGATGGAAAAAACGAGGACAGTGCATGAAAAGCAGCATCCGCATCGGCGGCGGCATGGCCTCGCTGCGCAACGACCCGCTGGGCAAGGGTATGGCGCAAATCCTGCTGTCGATGCCCGTCACGGCGCCGCGCGCGCTTGCCGGCAAATGAAGCCCGATTCGATCATGCCTGGGGGAGCACACAATGTTGCGCATGGGCAAGCTGGTAGGCTCGCAGGGCTGGTCGGAAATGCATCGACCTTCGCCACAGACAAGACAACAGGCCAAACCGGATGACATCAGCGTTGGACCCGGCGCGCGGCGGTGACGCCTACCGCATTTTCCTCATCGTCACTCTGCCCCTGGCAGCGTTGAATCTGCTGAACCAGGCGTCGCGCACGGTGATGGCCATCATCGGCCCCCTGCTCGCGGTGGAGTTTTCGCTTTCGGCGAGCGAATTGGGCATGCTGGCCTCCTGCATGCTCGCGGCCTACGCGGCGGCGCAACTGCCGGTCGGCATTGCGCTCGACATGTTCGGGGCACGCCGGATACAGGCAGGTTTCAGCCTGGTCGCCGCCGGTGGCTTCGCGCTGTTCGCGCTGGCCGACGGCATGCTCGGCTTCGCGATCGCCCGGGTGATCCTGGGCGTGGCCATTTCGGCCGCCCTGATGGCGATTCTCAAGGCCAACACCCAGTGGTTCCCGCCGGCCAAGGTCGCCGGGATGACCGGCATTGCCATGGTGGTGGCCTCGCTCGGCAGCGTGCTGACCACCGCGCCGGTCCAGGCGGTGCTGCCGGCGATCGGCTGGCGTGGCGTGTTCTGGATACTCTGTGCCGCATCCTTCGTGGTGGCAATCTGGATTTTCGTTTCGGTCCGCGACAAGCCCGGACCGGTTGCGTCGGGCGGGGTGAAGGCCGACATCGCCGTCATGGCGTCGATCATCGGTTCGCGCCGGTTCTGGCGTTACGGTCCGGCGGCGGCCATGCTGTCGATTCTCAACTTCACCTACCTCGGCCTGTGGGCCGGGCCCTGGCTGCGCGACGTGGCCCGTTTCGACGGGCCGGCGCGCGCTCATACCCTGCTGCTCTACGCGCTGGCCCTGATGGCGGGCAGCCTGGTGATCGGCCAGGCCGCCAGCCGTGCGCAGGCGCGCGGCTGGCCGCCCTACCGTGTGCCCGCACTTTGCGCCGCCGGTCTCCTGGTCGCACAAATCGGGCTGATCCTGCAGCCGGCCGGCGTTGCCACCGTCACGGGTCTATGGATGATGTTCGCCTTTTGCGGCGCCGGCGGCCCGGCCGGATACATCGCCGTGGGCCAGATGTATCCGCCGGAGCAGACCGGCCGCATCTCCACCGCGATCAACATGCTGACCCTGGTGGGCGCCTTCGTGTTGCAGTCCCTGATTGGCGTGATCCTCGACCTGTGGCCGCGCAACGCAGATGACGGTTGGGATGCGCATGGCTATTCATGGGCACTGGCTCTGTCGGTCGGCATGCAGTTGCTGGTCGTGGCGCGGGCTGCCGGCGTGCTGACGCACTGGCAGCGACCGATGTGAGGA
>JAYVST010000776.1:0-3519 GCA_043775255.1 Burkholderiales bacterium | reverse complement strand
GCGCTGGACGCGATGGTTGGATTGCAGCACCGGCACACCTGCCGCTGTTGCCAGGAACAGGTAGCCGCCTTCGACGAACCCGACGTCCGGCGCGTCCCCCTCGACGGCAAGCGTGGCGCCAATGCCGCGAATGAACTCGGTGCCGAACTGCGACATGCGGATGTTGCCCGGCGTGGAAAACTGGTGACGGATCGAGGCTGCCGACAGCGTGGTGGCGCACGTCTTGTAGGAGAAGTCCTGCTCCAGCACCAATACCTTGCCGGTGAACCCCGGGTTCGCGACGAGAAAATAGGCGGCCACGCTGCCGATGGCGGCGCCGCCAACGATCACGACATCGAAGCTCTCTTTCATGCTGCGGATTGTAGGTGCGGATCGGCGGGTGTCGAACTGACGTACATTTGCGCCTTCGTCCGGCCGCTCGCACTTTCTGCACTTTCTGCACTTTCTGCACTTTCGCACCATGCTGCAAACCTTCGATGCCGCCGCCGTCGCGCGGCTCTGTCCCTATGACCGGTTGGTCGACGCGCTCGCGACCGGACTGCGTGAGCCTATCGTCTCGCCGTCGCGCATGCACATGGATCCGCCGGGAGACGGCAGCGCCTTCATGATCATGCCGGCCTGGCAGACCGGCGACCTGATCGGCGTGAAGATGGTCTCGGTGTGGCCGGCCAACGCCGCACTCGGCAAACCGACCGTCACTGCGCTCTACAACGTGTTTTCCTGTATCGACGGCATGCCGGTGGCGGTGATCGACGGTACCGAACTCACCTTGCGCCGCACCGCTGCCACTGCGGCTCTGGGCGCGCGCCTGCTCGCGCGCAAGGCTCGGGTGCGGCTGGCCGTGCTGGGTACGGGCGCACTGGCGCCGGAAATGGCCCAGGCCCATGCGAGCGTGCTCGACGTCGAGAGCATCACCGTGTGGGGGCGGCGCATCGAGCGCGCACAGGCCGTGGTCGAGTGCCTGGCAAGACGCGGTATCGCCGCTGCGGCGAGCAGCGACCTGCAAAGTACCGTGGCCGCAGGCGACGTGATCGTCGCCGCCACCACCGCCACCGTGCCTTTCATCGAGCCGCAATGGGTGCGCCCCGGCACCCACATCGGCTTGTTCGGCGCTTTCACCAGCGCGATGGCCGAAGCCGCGCCTGCCTTGTTGCCACACGTGCACTTGTATGCCGATACTCGAGCCGGCGTGCTCGAAAAAGGCGGCGAGGTGGTGCAGGCGATCAAGGCCGGCCTGATCGCGCCGGCGGCGATCCGCGCCGAATTGGCCGAAATGCTGGCAGGCGCTCGGGAGTGGCGCACCTCCGCGCGCGACATCACGGTATTGAAATCGGTCGGCTTCGCCGCGCTCGACCTTATCGCCGCACGCCAGGTTCTGGCGCTGGCTTCAACGTAGAATCCGTCACCTGCAAAACACGAAAGACCCATCATGAGCAAGCATCGCATCGCCGTCATTCCCGGTGACGGCATCGGCCGCGAAGTCATGCCCCCGGCGCTCGCCGTTCTGGACGCCGCCGCGCGCAAGTTCGGACTCGACCTGCACTTCGACCATTTCGACTGGTCGTGCGACAACTACGCCAGGCACAACTACTGGATGCCGCCCAACTGGAAAGAGCAGATCGGCGGCCACACCTGTATTTTCTTCGGCGCCACCGGCATGCCTTCGATCGTGCCCGACCATGTGTCGCTGTGGGATTCGCTGATCCATTTCCGGCGCGAGTTCGACCAATACGTCAACCTGCGCCCGGTGCGCCTGATGCCCGGCATCCCGTGCCCGTTGGCGGGGCGCAAGCCCGGCGAGATCGACTACTACGTGGTACGCGAGAACACCGAAGGCGAGTATTCGTCGGTGGGCGGGCGCCTGTTCGTCGGCACCGAGCGCGAGATGGCGCAGCAGACCTCGACCTTCACCAAGAAGGGCTGCGAGCGCATCATGAAGTTCGCTTTTGAACTGGCGATGAAGCGGCCGCGGAAGCTGGTG
This sequence comes from Burkholderiales bacterium, assembly GCA_043775255.1. GTDB lineage: Bacteria > Pseudomonadota > Gammaproteobacteria > Burkholderiales > JAEUOS01 > JAEUOS01. The sequence continues at coordinate 1,538 of JAYVST010000776.1, read as the reverse complement.
ACCTCGGCCACCAAGTCGAACGGCATCTCGATCACCATGCCGTATTGGGACGAGCGCTTCGCCGCGGTCGGCAAAGGCTATCCGGAGGTCAAGACCAGCCAGTACCACATCGATGGCCTGACCATCCAGATGGTGTTGAATCCGCAGCGCTTCGACGTCATCGTCGCCTCCAACCTGTTTGGCGACATCCTCTCCGATCTCGGGCCCGCCACTGCCGGCACCATCGGCATCGCGCCTTCGGCCAACCTCAACCCCGAAGGCAAGTTTCCGTCCCTGTTCGAGCCGGTGCACGGCTCTGCACCCGACATCTACGGCAAGAAGATCGCCAATCCGATCGGGCAGATCTGGTCCGGGGCGATGATGCTGGAGCATCTCGGGCATGGGGAAGCCGGTGCTGCCATTTTCAGGGCGATCGAAAAGGTGCTCGATCCTGCCTCCGGCGCACCCAGAACGCCGGACATCGGCGGCACGGCCAGCACCGATGATCTGGGGCGGGCGATCGTCGCTGCGCTGGATTGATTTGGGTGCGGCTCTTCTTGAACCGCATTTTGCTCTTATTTGACATGCACTTAGCATAGCCCTCCCGCAGCTATTGCCGAGGTTATGGGCGGGCTACGAAGCCCTGGTCTGCATAGGGTGCCGTTATTAAAGGGTCCGATGGCGAGGACTGGGTCTACAGTCTTTGCCGATTTTTTGCTGGACATTTCCTCTGCACTCGGTTACCTTAAGCGCTGGGAACTTGATTGCAGGAGGAGGTGCGCGGTGGATAGGGGGGCGACGGTATTTTGCGGAAGGCAGTTCAGTGCCGATGAACTGCAAATGATCTGCGCGGTGGTGGAGCGCTACCCGAAGCTGAGCCGGATGGAGCTTTCTCAAACCGTGTGCGAGCTGCTGCAGTGGGCGCGCCCCGGCGGCGGGCTCAAGGCCCGCGAGTGCCGCGAATTTCTGGAACTGCTCGATGAGCGCGCGGTGCTGCGGTTGCCGGCGAAGCGTACGACCAAGCCGGTGGGCTCGCACACGCGGGTGCCGCTCAGTTACCGCGGGGAACCCGGCGGTGCGCTCGAGGGGAAGGTGGGCGAGTTCGAGCCGATCGTACTCGAGGTGGTGCAAAGCGACGCGCAGCGCCTGCTGTTCCGCGAACTGGTGGGTCGATATCACTACCTGGGTTACGCGGTGCCTTTCGGGGCGCATCTGCGCTACCTGTTTCGCTCAGGTCACACGGTGCTGGGCTGCTTGCAGTTCTCCAGTCCGGCTTGGCGCATGGCCGCGCGCGAGGCGTGGATCGGCTGGGACGATCAGGCGCGGCGACGCAATTTGCAGCGGGTGGTGAACAACTCCAGGTTTCTTCTGCTGCCCTGGGTGCGGGTGTCGAACCTGGCCAGTGTGGTGTTGTCGCGGTCGCTGCGCCGGGTACGCGCGGACTGGTTGGCCCGCTACGGGGTGGAGCCGGTTCTGGCCGAGACCCTGGTGGACAGCAGCCGCTACAGCGGTCACTGCTACCGGGCGGCGAACTGGCTGCGGGTGGGCGAGACCAGCGG
>JAYVST010000775.1:0-1789 GCA_043775255.1 Burkholderiales bacterium | reverse complement strand
CCGTTAAATCGACAGTGTCGTGCACGAGGAGAGGAAAATGCGACACGAGCCGAACGCTTGCAGGCAGGAAGTCGGGAGACTGTGGGAGCCGCGCGCGTAAAAGGATTCTGCCCCTTGCGCATTACAGGCCGATGACGCGAGCGCTTGGCATCGGCTTCGGCATCTGCATCTGTTTCGGCATCTGCATCTGTTTCGGCATCTGCATCGGCAGGTTGCGTAGTCACGCTACGGACATAGGGATATTCGACACTATGGGGTTTGCCGTCGTCATGATTGGACCTCCCGATGCCTGCACCGATGGTTGAATCCCGAGCCATGCAGGCGAGCGCCGGGAAAGACCTTCCGAGGTCCGCCTACGCCGGCACCGCGCTGACTCTGCGCAAACTCTGTGTGCGAGTGGCCGTAGCCTTGCTTGTCACCTCGAGCGCGCTCATCTTGGCAGCCGAACCGATCGCCGAGGCATTGCTGCCGGCCTATCGCGCCGCCATCGGATGGCTCGCGCCGGAGTACCGGATCGTTTCACTCACCAACGAAAGGAAAGGCGCAGGACGTTTCGTTGAACTCACAGTCACCCTGCAGCGGCCGGTTCTGCGACAAGGCAGGCTCATCATGCCGGATCGGCGCGGGCTTGCAAACGCCACCACACTGGCCTGGGCGCCGCACCTTTGTCTGGCCGTCGCTGCGGTTCTTCTTCTCGCCTGGCCTGCGATTCGTCCGGCCGAGCATGTCTTGCGCTGGGCCGCCGCCGCCCCACTGCTGGCGGTGCCGATCGCCTTCGATGTGCCGCTGACGCTGGTATCGGTGATCAGCGACATGGTAGACCCGGGCAACGTCACGGCCCTAGTCGCCGGCTTCATGGCTCGCGGCGGGCGCATGGCACTGGCGGCCTGCATCGCTCTCATGGCCGTCGCACTGGCGGCGCGCGCCGTGCGCCCCGGCGCTGCGACCACCGCCGCGCTCGTTCGTTAGCGACGCTGACCCCTCCCGGCGATTCCGATGCCGTCGTCGGCGGCGCTGTGCCGGACAAGTCCGGGCGACTGGCGCGATCCGGATAAAAAGAAAGGCCCCACGAGTCGCGGAACCCGTGGGGCCTGCAAGGCCGGCGCCGGCTGGAGGGGGGAGACCGGCAACGACCATCGGGAAGGACATCCTGGCCTACGAGGGCAGGAAGAACATCCCGATGTTTCTCTTAACGGCATCGACTTGCGGAACGTTAGGCTGCTTCAATCCGGAAAAGTGCCCGACCGGGACGGATTTCGGAGGTGACCTTTCTCGCAGGGCACGGCCAGAAAAGCGCCCTGAACCTAAGCACGCGCACGATGAATCAAGCGTGCCATCGATGACCCGCAAGCCCACAAGCACGCTTCACTGCAGGTCCACAAATCTGGCACTGACTGCCATGGAAAGGCCGGCAGATACAATCCGGATATGCCAAACACTGCAAATCCCGCGCGATGTCGAGGCAAATTCTGGCCGGCCCAAGCTTGCCTTGCCGCCGTTCTGTGGCTGACCGTCGGCAGCGCGGGCGCGCAATCGGCACCCGTGATTGCGGCCGCTTCCGACCTCAAGTTCGCTGTTGACGAGATCGCGGCCACCTATCTGCGGGAAACCGGCGGCCGAGTGCGCTTAAGCTACGGCTCGTCGGGAAACTTCTACCGGCAAATCATCCAGGGCGCCCCATTTGAAATTTTCATGTCGGCTGACGAAGCCTTCGTGTTCCAGTTGGCCGACCAGAAGTTGACTGCCGATCGCGGCGTGCCGTACGCGATCGGGCGCCTGGTGCTGTTCG
>JAYVST010000774.1:0-20886 GCA_043775255.1 Burkholderiales bacterium | reverse complement strand
AACGACGCTTACGGCATCAACCGGGCCACCATCGAGCGGATCGTGGGCGAAATCGCCGCGGTCGCCAAACTCGATGTCGAAATGAGCATCGTCATCGGCGGCGGCAACATCTTCCGCGGCGTGGCGCCGGGCGCCCAGGGGATGGACCGCGCAACCGCAGACTACATGGGGATGCTCGCCACGATCATGAATGCGCTGGCATTGCAGGACGCTTTGAAGCAGCAAGGGATCGTCGCGCGGGTGCAGTCGGCTCTGTCGGTGGAGCAGGTCGTCGAACCGTACATCCGCAACAAGGCCCTGCGCTATCTCGAGGAAGGCAAGGTGGTGATTTTCGCCGCCGGCACGGGGAATCCTTTTTTCACCACCGATACCGCGGCGGCGTTGAGGGCGTCCGAGATGGGCGCCGAGATCGTGCTCAAGGGCACCAAGGTCGATGGCGTCTACACCGCCGATCCGAAACTGGACCCGCACGCGCGCAAGTACGACACCATCACCTTCGATGAGGCCATCATCAAGAACCTGAAGGTGATGGACGCGACCGCGTTCGCGCTTTGCCGCGACCAAAAGCTGCCAATCAACGTCTTTTCCCTCTTTTCGCCCGGCGCCCTGAAGCGCATCATCATGGGAGAAAACGAAGGTACACTTGTCCACGTCTGACCCATCCGCCAGGGGAAAGCGATGACCATCGCAGAAATTCGCAAATCGACCGAACAAAAGATGCAAAAGTCGATCGAGGCTTTCAAGAACGATCTGTCCAAGGTGCGTACCGGGCGCGCGCATGTCGGGCTCCTTGACCATATCCAGGTCGACTACTACGGCACCGGCATGCCGATCAACCAGGTTGCCAATGTCACGTTGATGGATGCTCGTACCATCGGAGTTCAGCCGTGGGAAAAGAAGATGGTCCCGGTGGTCGAAAAGGCGATCCGCGATTCCGATCTGGGCTTGAATCCCGCTACCCAGGGCGATGTCATCCGCGTGCCGATGCCTGCCTTGACCGAACAGCGCCGCAAGGAGCTGGTAAAAGTGGTCAAGAGCGAAGGGGAGGACGCCCGCGTGGCGGTGCGCAACCTGCGTCGTGACGCCAACGACCAGTTCAAAAAACTCCTCAAGGACAAGGCAGTCTCGGAAGATGAGGAGCGTCGTGCCCAGGACGAGGTGCAGAAGTTGACGGATCGTTTCATCGGCGAGATCGACCGCCTCCTTTCGTCCAAAGAAGCGGAAATCATGGCGGTATGAACCCGCCCATGTCCTACACGATGCTTCGGAGCGCTTGCCGATGAGTTCGACCCAATCCATTCCGCAGGTGTCCAGCGTCCCGCAGCATGTGGCGATTATCATGGATGGCAACGGCCGCTGGGCCACCCGTCGTTTCCTGCCGCGCGTGGCCGGGCATCAGCGCGGCGTGGAGGCGGTGCGCGAAGCGGTGCGCGCGTCCATCGAGCGGGGCGTGCACTACCTGACCCTGTTCGCGTTCTCCTCAGAGAACTGGCGCCGGCCGGAAGAAGAGGTTTCAGTGCTGATGCAGCTCTTCCGGATGGTCCTGGAGCAGGAAGTCGCCAAGCTGCATGTCAGCGGCGTGCGCCTGAAGATCGTCGGCGATCTCTCCCGCTTCGACGCCCGCATCCGCGAACTGATCCGTCGCGCCGAGAGCAAGACCGAGGCGAACAAGAAGCTGACGCTCACAGTGTGCGCCAACTATGGCGGCCGCTGGGACATCATCCAGGCGACCAAAGCGCTGATGGCCGACCGGCCGGAAATCGCGACCAGTTTTTCAGAAGCCGACTTGGAGCCATACCTGGCGATGGCCCACGCGCCCGAGCCGGATCTGTTCATCCGCACCGGCGGGGAAATGCGCGTAAGCAATTTCCTGATCTGGCAACTGGCCTATTCCGAATTGTTTTTCACCGACACGTTTTGGCCGGATTTCAATGCTCACACGCTCGATGAGGCGATCGCCTCCTATCGGCAGCGTGAACGCCGCTTCGGCCAAACCAGCGAACAGGCGCGTGAAGCACGCCGCCGCGTTCAAGATGATCCGGCATTGACCCTGCCGGCAAGATCCCCGGCCGATGCTTAGAACCAGGGTTGCCACCGCGCTGGTTCTGCTGGCGCTGGTGGTGCCCGCGCTGATGTTCCTCTCGGCGGCCGGCTGGGCATTGTTCGTTCTTCTTTTTGTGATTGCCGCTGCATGGGAGTGGGGGCGCTTGTGCGGTTTCTCCATGGCAGTCGCCGTCGCCTACGCCGGGCTGCTCGGCACGCTTGCAATCGCCTTTCTGGTTGTCGGCGGCGCGGTCGGGGCCGCCGCGACAAACGCGGCCTACGCGATATCGGTGGCGTGCTGGTCGGCGATCGCGCTTTACTGGTTTGTGCGCGGGCCGGGGGCGCCGAAAGGTGCGTCGCTCGCGCTGCTTGGCGCGCTGCTGCTGCTGCCTTGCTGGTGGGCCGTGGTGCAGGCGCGTGCCGCCGGTGCGCTCTTCATGTTCCTGCTCATGGGCCTGGTGTGGGTGGCGGACATCGCCGCGTATTTCGCCGGCCGCGCGCTGGGGCGCCACAAACTTGCGCCTTCGGTCAGTCCGGGCAAGACCTGGGAAGGCGTGGCCGGCGGGATGGCGGGCGCGGTCGGATTGGCAATTGTTTGCGCGGCAGTCACCACGGCCAACGGCAGCTCGCGCGATTCCTGGTTCGCATGGTTGTTCGAAAGCGCCGGCCGCAACGGCCCGGCAGGCCTGGCGCTCGCGCTGATTCTGGTTCTGACAGTCGTCGGCATGAGCATTCTCGGCGACCTGTTCGAGTCACTCCTCAAGCGGCGCGCAGGCGTCAAGGACAGCAGTGGCCTGTTGCCCGGCCACGGCGGGGTGCTCGACCGCATCGATTCCCTGATCCCGACCATGCCGCTGGCGATGCTCATCTTCGGCGCCTTGCGCACCGCCTGACCCGGAGCTTCATGCGTACGCTGACAATTCTGGGCTCCACAGGCTCGATCGGTGAGAGCACCCTCGACGTGGTCGCACGCCATCCCGATCGCTTCGCGGTTTTCGCGCTGGTCGCCCGCGCCAGCATCGACCGTGTGCTTGCGCAATGCATGCGCCACAAACCGCGCTACGTGGTGCTGACCGACGTAACCGCTGCGGGGGAACTGGGTCGACGCTTGCGCGACACCGGTCTGGATACCGAAGTCCTGGCGGGCAACGACCACGCCCAGGCGGTCGCGCAGTCGCGCGAAGTCGATACCGTGGTTGCTGCGGTCGTCGGCGCCGCCGGCCTCAAGCCGGTCCTGGCGGCGGCCGGCGCGGGCAAGCGCATCCTGCTTGCCAACAAGGAGGCACTGGTGATGGCCGGGCCGGTATTCATGGATGCGGTGCGACGCGGCGGCGCCACCCTGCTGCCGGTCGACAGCGAGCACAACGCGATTTTCCAGTCGCTGCCGCCCGGATTCGGGCGCGACTTGCAGCGCGCAGGGGTGCGGCGCATTTTGTTGACGGCGTCCGGCGGCCCGTTCCGCACCACGCCGCTGGACCGCCTGGGCGATGTGACGCCGGATCAGGCCTGCGCCCATCCCAACTGGGTGATGGGGCGCAAGATTTCGGTCGACTCGGCGACCATGATGAACAAGGGCCTGGAAGTCATCGAGGCTCATTGGCTGTTCGGCGCCGCCGGGGAGCAGATCGAAGTGGTGATCCACCCGCAAAGCGTGATCCACTCGATGGTCGAATATGCCGACGGGTCGGTGCTTGCGCAACTGGGCAATCCGGACATGCGCACTCCGATCGCCCAGACCCTCGCTTTCCCCGAGCGGATCGAGGCCGGTGTAGCGCCGTTCGACATCTTCAGCTTTTCGCAATTCACCTTCGAAAAACCCGATCTGGCCAGATTTCCCTGTCTGGGCCTGGCTTACAGCGCGCTCGCCGCAGGTGGAACCGCACCGGCAACGCTCAATGCGGCCAATGAAATCGCGGTCGCCGCTTTCCTTGAAGGGCGGTTGGCCTTCAACCGCATCGCGGGAACCGTCGAAAGAGTGCTGGAAAAGCTGCCCGCCGGTGCGCTGACGTGCCTCGATGACGTGCTTGGCGCCGACGCAGCCGCCCGCTCTTGCGCGCGCGAGCTTCTGGCATGAACTTCGTCACCACGGTCATCGCGTTTTTCATCGCGCTCGGCATCCTGATCGCGTTTCATGAATTCGGGCACTACCTCGCTGCCCGCATGGCTGGTGTCAAGGTATTGCGTTTCTGTCTCGGATTCGGCCGTCCGATTTTCATGCGCCGTCTCGGTCGTGACGGCACAGAATGGGCGGTGGCGGCGTTTCCGCTCGGCGGCTATGTCAAGTTGCTTGGACATGATCCCGACGAGGTGGTGCCGGCGGGCGAGGCGCACCGGTCGTTCAACGCGCAGTCGGTCGGCAAGCGCATTTTCATCATCATCGCCGGGCCGCTGGCCAATTTCCTCCTGGCCATCACTTTGTACTGGGGCCTGAACATGGCGGGGGTCGAAGAACCGCCGGCCCTGCTCGGCGTGCCGGTCGCGGGGTCGCTTGCCGAGGCCGCGTCGCTGACGGCCGGCGATACCGTTGTCGCCAGCGACGGCGAGCGCGTGGCTTCATGGAACGACCTGCACTGGCGCCTGCTGCGCGCGGCCGACGGGCGACGGGCGGTGCGTCTGGAAGTGCGCCGCGCCGCCGGCGATATCGCCTTTCCGATTCTCGACCTGGGCCGACTGGCGTCCATAGAACTCGAAGGTGATTTCATGAAGAGCCTGGGCTTGACATTGTTCAGGCCACCGCCCCGGATAATTTCGGTCGAGGCGGGGTCGGCGGCGGAGAAGGCCGGCATCAAGCCGGGTGACACGCTGGCGGCAGTGGACGGTAAGCCCATCGGCAGCGCGGATCAGTTTGTCCGTGCGATGCGCGCCAGTGCCGGCCAGACGCGCGTGCTCGACATCAGGCGCGACGGCCGTGTCTTGCAATTGCCGGTCGTGCCCGTTCCGGTTGAAACGGCGGAAGGCCGCGTCGGACGCATCGGGGCCGGCATCGGCGAGCGCGTTGATCCGGTCGTGGTGCGCTACGGTTTGGTCGACGGATTGACGCGCGGAATTACGCAAACCTGGGAGATGTCGGCGTTCAGTCTGAAAATGCTGGGCAGGATGGTGATCGGCGAAGTGTCGTGGCGCAATCTGTCGGGGCCGGTGACCATTGCCGACTATGCCGGCAAGACCGCGCGTCTGGGGCTGGCCTATTACCTGAACTTCATCGCGCTGGTTTCGATCAGTCTCGGCGTATTGAATCTGTTGCCCATTCCACTGCTCGACGGTGGTCATCTGTTGTATTATTTGCTCGAAATATTGCGCGGGAAACCGGTTTCCGAGAAGGTCATGGAAATCGGATCAAGGCTCGGTTTCGCGGTCGTCATCACCACGATGGCACTCGCTCTCTATAACGACATCTACCGGCTGCTGGCCGGTTAAAGCTCCAACGTGTTTCCATCGCGCTCAACGCGCTCGGCGGACCTCATCGTCGGCGCGATTTTTTTGCTGGCCCTGGGCTTTGCCAGGCTGGCATTCGCATTCGATCCGTTCGTCATCCGCGACATCCGCGTCGAGGGCATTCAGCGCACCGAAGCCGGCACCGTTTTCGGTTATCTGCCGGTCAAGGTGGGTGAGCGCATGACCGATGAGCGAGCCTCGGAATCGATCAAGGCGCTATTCGCGACCGGCTTCTTCAAGGACGTCCGCATCGAAGTCGACGGCGACGTGATGATCGTCATCGTCGAGGAGCGGCCGGCGATCGCGCAAATCGATTTCACCGGCTTGAAGGCCTTCGACCAGGCCGCCGTGAAAAAAGCGGTGCGCGATTCCGGGTTGGCCGAAGGGCGAATTTTCGATCGCTCCGTACTCGACCGGGCGGAGCAGGAACTCAAGCGCCAGTATCTTTCGCGCGGGCTCTACGGCATGACCGTGAAGACCACGGTCACGCCGCTGGATCGCAATCGCGTCGGCTTGAATTTCGCGGTCGACGAGGGCGAAGTCGCCAAGATCCGCAAGATCAACATCGTCGGCGCCAATGCCTTTCGCGAAAGCGCCCTGCAAGAAGAGATCGAGTTGTCAGAAGGCGGCTGGTTCTCCTGGTACACCAAAGACGACCAGTACTCGAAGCAGAAGCTCACCGCCGACCTGGAAACACTGCGTTCCTTCTATCTCAATCGAGGCTACCTCGAGTTCGCCGTCGAGTCGACGCAGGTTTCGATCACGCCCGACAAGAAGGACATCTACATCACCATCGCAATCCGGGAAGGACCGAAATTCACCGTCACCGATGTGCGCCTGGCGGGCGATCTGGTGGTGAGCGAAGCGCAACTGCGCCCCCTGATCGGAATCAAGGCCGGCGATGTCTTCAATGGCGAAAAGCTCACCTTGTCGACCAAGAAGATCCAGGAACGCTTGGGCAATGAAGGCTATGCGTTCGCCAACGCCAACGCGGCGCCGGAAATCGATCGCGACAAACAGACTGTCGCCTTCACCATTTATGTCGATCCGGGGCGCCGCGTTTATGTGCGGCGCGTCAACATCGCCGGCAACACCCGTACACGCGACGAGGTCATCCGGCGCGAGATGCGCCAACTGGAGGGTTCGTACTACGACGGCGAGAAGATCACGGAGTCGAAAAGGCGGCTTGATCGAATCGACTATTTCCGCAACACTGAGATCGAAACTCCCGCGGTCGCCGGCACTCCCGACCAGGTCGACGTGAACATCAAGGTGGAAGAGAAGCCGACCGGCCAACTGCTGCTCGGCGCCGGTTTTTCGAGCGCGGACAAGCTGGTGCTGTCAACCTCGATCGCGCAGGCGAACATATTCGGCAGCGGCAACTACGTCGCCGCGTCGATCAGCACCGGCCGCACCAACAAGGTGTATTCGCTGTCGCACAACAATCCATATTTCACCGTCGATGGCATCAGCCGCGGCTTCGATCTTTACCATCGGGATTTCAACGCGGCCAATGTGAACCTTGGCGACTACCAGACCCGCAGCTCCGGAGGCGGTGTCCGTTTCGGCTATCCGTACACGCCACGCGACACCTTCGTTTTCGGGCTGGCGGCGGACACGACGCATTTCAGTCTGGGGGGGGCGCCGCCCACCCGGCTGTTGACGTATGTAAACACCTATGGTTCAAATGTGGTCACCTTTCCGGCCACCGTCAACTGGATCCACGACACGCGCGACAGTGCCTTGTACACGCGCCTCGGCCGGCTGCAGAACGCGGGGCTCGAGCTGGGACTCCCGGGCGGCAATGTGCAGTATTGGCGCGTCAACTATGTCGATCGCTGGTATTACGCGCTGGGTAGGTCCTACACCCTCTACCTGCGCGGCGACTTCGGCATTGCGCGCGGGATCGACAAGCCTTTGCCTTTCAACAAACGCTATTACGCCGGCGGCATCGGAACGGTACGGGGCTACGATACGAACTCCCTTGGGCCACGCGATTCCGACGACAGCGTGCTCGGCGGCGAGCGACGGGTGACCGGCACGGCTGAGTTCCTGTTTCCCTTTCCCGGCTTGGCCAAGGATCGCTCGGTTCGGTTGGCGGCGTTTCTCGATGGCGGTCGAGTCTACGGAACGGGTCCGATATCCGGCGGCAACTTCCGTTACTCGACCGGGTTGGGGCTGGACTGGCAATCGCCGTTCGGCCCCTTGCGGCTGAGTTGGGCCCTGCCGCTGAACCGGCAACCGGGGGATCGGCTGCAGCGCCTGCAGTTCACTGCCGGAACGGCGTTCTGACGGCCTTGCGCGGCACGTGGCAAAATAGTGGGTGTGGCGTTTCAGGAGCAAGAATTTGAATCGAAAAGCTGGAGTTCTGTTGGCGGCCCTGGTGGGCCTTGTTACAGCAGGCACTGCATTGGCGCAGAGCAGGATCGGTTTCGTCAATACGGAGCGCATTTTTCGTGAGTCCGAAGCGGCGAAGCGTGCGGAAAAGAAGCTTGAAGGCGAGTTTTCGCGGCGCGAGCGCGAGTTGAGCGATCTCACCGCCAAACTTCGGACCGACAGCGAGCGTTTCCAGAAAGACATCCCGGTCATGAACGAAACGCAGCGCGGCCAGCGCCAGCGGGTGCTGGGCGACCTTGAAATCGACGTCAACCGCAAGCAGCGGGAATTCAACGAAGACGTCAATCGTCGGCGCAACGAAGAATTCTCGGCGGTATTGCAGACGGCCAACCGGGCGCTCAAGCAGATCGCCGAAAAGGAAGGGCTCGATGCGGTTTTTCAGGACGCCGCCTACGCCAATCCGAAGCTCGACCTGACCGACAAGGTGCTCAAGGCCTTGGCCGACGCGAAATAATTTTCCGGCCATGGCGTCTGGCCCGGTGACCCTTGCGTTCCTGGCCGAGCGGACCGGCGCCGTGGTGGTCGGCAATGCGAACACCGAAGTAACCCGCGTCGCGACACTCAAATCCGCCGTGGCCGGAGAGATTGCCTTCCTGGCGAATGCTCGTTATCGACGCGATGTCGCCGTGACTGCGGCCAGCGCGGTGATCATCTCCCCGCAGGACGCGTTTCTCACCGCGCTGCCGAAACTGATGCACGGGAATCCATATGCATGTTTTGCGCAGGTTGCCGGCTTGCTCGATCCGCATCCACGACCGCCGCCGGGGATTCACCCCGCAGCGCATGTTTCCCCGAGCGCCAGGCTCGGCTGCAACGTATCGATCGGTGCGAATGCCGTCATCGGCGACGATGTCGAGGTCGGTGACGACGCCTTGATCCATCCGCACGCTACCGTGCTGGCACGGGTTCGGATCGGACGGCGTGCGGTGGTGCATGCCCAGGCCGTGATAGGCAGCGACGGCTTTGGCTTCGCCAGCGAGGCAGGGCGCTGGATCAAGATCGCGCAGACCGGCACGGTGGTCATCGGCGACGATGTCGAGATCGGCGCCGGCACCACGATCGACCGCGGAGCGCTAGGCGATACCGTGATCGGCGATGGCGTCAAGCTGGACAATCAGATCCAGGTGGGCCACAACGTCAGCATCGGCGCGCACACCGCGATGGCGGGATGTGTCGGCATCGCCGGCAGCGCGACGATCGGACGCCATTGCACCTTCGGTGGCGGGGCGGTGGTCCTGGGTCACCTGAGCATTGCGGATCATGTCAATATCTCCGCCGCAGCGCTGGTCACCAAATCGATTGCCGAAGCCGGAACCTACGGCGGCGCCTGGCCGATCGCGCCGCAACGGGAGTGGCTGAAAAGCGCCGCGCACCTGCGTCAGATCGGCGCCATGGCGAGCCGGATCGACGAACTTGAAAAGCGCCTGTCGGCGCTGGAGAAAAGTCAATGAATGCGATGGATATCCGAGCCATCCTCGAACATTTGCCGCATCGCTACCCGATGCTGCTGGTGGACCGGGTACTCGAAGTGCAAGCCGCGTCGCATATTCACGCGCTCAAGAATGTCTCGATCAACGAACCGTTTTTCGCCGGACACTTTCCGCGCCATCCGGTGATGCCCGGCGTGCTCATTCTCGAAGCGCTAGCGCAGGCGGCGGCGATCCTGTCGTTCAAGACCTTGGGCAATCGACCGGACGACAAATCGGTTTACTACTTCGTCGGCATCGACGGCGCCCGCTTCAAGCGCCCGGTCGCGCCCGGCGACCAGTTGCACCTGCATGTCACGATGGATGGTCCGGCGCGGCGCGGACTGTGGAAATTCAAGGCGGAAGCGAGAGTCGACGGCAAACTCGCCACCGAAGCAAGTCTCATGTGCACGATGCGCAGCATCGAAGGCGCCTGAGAGCGTGGATTCGGCGTGACGCGCATCCATTCTTCGGCCGTGATCGACCCGGCGGCCGAGCTTGCCGCCGATGTCGAGGTCGGGCCATATAGCGTCATCGGCCCCGGGGTTCGCATCGGCGAGGGCACCGTCATCGGGCCGCATTGCGTGATCGAGGGGCCGACGTCTATCGGCAGGTCCAATCGCATCTGGCAGTTCGCCTCGCTGGGGGCTGCGCCGCAGGACAAGAAATACGCCGGCGAGCCGACGCGCCTCGAAATCGGGGACAACAACACCATCCGCGAGTTCTGTACCTTCAACCGCGGCACTGCTCAGGACGCCGGTGTCACGCGGGTGGGCAACGACAACTGGATCATGGCCTACGTGCATCTGGCGCACGACTGCCAGGTCGGTGATCATACGATCTTCGCCAACAATTCTCAGCTTGCCGGGCATGTGCATGTGGGCGACTGGGCCATTCTCGGCGGGTTCACCGTGGTCCACCAGTTTGTCCGCATCGGCGCCCATTCCCTGTGCGCGATGGGAGCGATTCTTTTCAAGGACCTGCCGCCCTACGTTACCTGCGCCGGAAACCCCGCAGCCCCGCACGGCATCAATAGCGAAGGCTTAAAGCGCAGGGCCTTTTCGGCAGACCAGATCGAAAACCTGCGCCGCGCCTACAAACTGCTCTACAAGAGCGGCATGCTGCTGGAAGAAGCCCGGCGCGAACTGGCCGCACTTGGCGCAGCGAACGCAGAGACAAAACCGTTGTCCGACTTCGTCGCGGCATCTAAGCGCGGCATCATGCGCTGACCGCGATGCATGCGCCACGCATCGCGATGGTCGCGGGCGAGCCCTCCGGCGATCTGCTTGCTGCGCATCTGATCGGTGCACTCGCAGGCGAACTCTCGGGCGCTTCGTTTTTCGGCATCGGCGGCCCGCACATGCAGGCGGCGGGTTTCGATGCGTGGTGGCCCGCCGACAAGCTCGCGGTGCGCGGGTATGTCGAAGTGCTGCGCCACTACCGCGAGATCACCGGAATCCGTCGTGCTCTGGCGGCGCGCCTGCGGGCGGCGCCTCCGGACCTCTTCATCGGCGTCGACGCGCCCGACTTCAACCTCGATCTTGAAACCGGCTTGCGCGCCGCAGGCATTCGCACGGCGCACTTCATCAGTCCCTCGATCTGGGCCTGGCGCGGCGGGCGCATCGACCAGATCCGCGCCGCTTGCGAGGAAATGCTGTGCGTATTTCCGTTTGAGGAAAAACTGTACCGCGCCGCCGGCATCGGCGCGACCTACGTTGGCCATCCCCTGGCAGACGTGATCCCGCAAACGCCCGACCGTGCAGGTGCGCGCGCGCGACTCGGGCTCGCAGCCGACACCGTCATCGTGGCATTGATGCCAGGCAGCCGCCAATCCGAACTGAAGTACCTCGCGGATCGCTTCGTCCTGACCGCCATGCGCCTGGCGCGGTCGAATCCGGACCTGCGCTTCGTGGTGCCCTTGGCGAACGACGCGACGATCGAACAGTGGCGGGAGGCCCTCGTGCGCAACCACGCGGGCGAGCTCGCGATCCAGGTGGCGGCGCACGATACCCATAGTGCACTGGCGGCCTGCGACATCGCCTTGGTCGCAAGCGGCACGGCAACTCTCGAAGCGGCCTTGTTCAAGCGACCGATGGTGATCGCCTACAACATGGCCGGGCTGTCCTGGCAGATGATGCGGCGCATGAAGTACCAGCCGTACGTCGGGCTGCCCAATATCCTGTGCGGGGAATTCGTAGTGCCGGAATTCCTTCAAGAAGACGCGCTGCCGGAGAATCTTGCGCAGTCGTTGGCCAACCTGCTCGCCGATGGAGCGGCGCGCGCACGCATCACCGCGCGTTTCTCCGCGCTGCATGGGCAGTTGCGCCAGGGCATGCCGGAGCGTGTCGCGCGCGCAATCGGCAAGCGCTTTTTTCCAGGCGGCGTGTCCCGCCGGGGCGGCGCGTAGAATCGGCGGATGGTTCGCGACAACAGTTTGCCGAAGGAAATGCAGCCCGATCTGCTGGCGGGGGTCGACCGGCATTCGCGCAAGATCAAGGCGCTCAGGCGTCCGCCGTCGATGAAGGGCCTACTGATATGCGGCGTGGACGAAGCAGGCCGCGGCCCGCTGGCCGGGCCCGTTTATGCGGCTGCCGTGGTGCTCAATCCGTCGAAGCCGATCCGCGGGCTGGACGATTCGAAGAAGCTCAGCGCGCAGAAGCGCGAGCGCCTGGCGGTAAAGATACAGACCAGAGCCCTGGCGTTCGGCGTGGCCTCGGCGTCGGTCGAAGAGATTGATCGCATCAATATCCTGCAGGCCACCTTGCTGGCCATGCGGCGCGCAGTGGACAGGCTGATGGTCAGCCCTGACGAGGTGTGGGTGGACGGCAACCAGGCCCCGATCTTGTCGTACACCACGCGTGCCATCATCAAGGGCGATGCGCAAGTGGCGGCCATCTCGGCGGCGTCCATCCTTGCCAAGTCCGCACGGGATCGCGAACTCGTGGCATTGGGCAAGTCCTATCCCGAATACGCGTTCGAACGCCACAAGGGATATGCGACCAAGCTGCATCTGGCCAAAATCCGCGAGTTCGGCGCCTGCCCGGCGCACAGGCGTAGTTTCGCGCCGGTCAAACACATCCTCTTGGACCTGATATGACCTACAGCCTCTGGCTGCTCGTGCATCTACTGGGCGTGATCGTCTGGGTCGGTGGCATGTTTTTCGCGCATATGGCGCTGCGCCCGGCGGCGGCCGAAATACTGCAACCGCCGCAGCGCCTGCCGCTCTTGGCGGCGACGCTCGGACGGTTTTTCACTTGGGTGACGATAAGCATCGTGCTGATATTGGTCAGCGGCGTCGCCATCATGATGCTGTTCATCGGCAATGGCACGCGGCTCGGGGCCCACATCCATGTCATGAGTGGGATCGGCGTGCTCATGATGCTGATCTTCGGCCACATCCGTTTTGCCGGATTCAAGCGCCTGCAGAAGGCGGTGGCGGCGCAAGACTGGCCGGCCGGCGGAGCCGCGATGGGACAGATCCGGCAATTGGTGCTGGTCAATCTGCTGCTGGGACTGGCGACGACGGTGATCGTGTCGCTTGGACGGGGCTGGACCTGAAGCAGGATCGATTCGCGGCGCCTGCTGCGCAGGCAATCCATTGACTCGGGATACGCTTAGCGCACGCGTGGCAGAAAGCGCTCGCTGATCGACAGGAAATTCGGCAGTCGCGGCGGCGCCAGCAACCAGCCCAGCGCCGTGCCTGCGGTATTGGCCATCATGTCCGCAGGATCGAAGGTTCGGTAGCCGGTGAGTCCTTGAGCCACTTCCATCCCGATGCCGAGAAGGACGAAGCCGATCATGCAGGCAACGCGAGTCGAACCGCGCGAGTACAACTGGCAGTACCAGATCATCAGGGTGCCGTAGGCCGCCAGGTGGCCCAGGCGATTGCCTTCGCCCACCTCCACTTCGATCGGTGCGGGGGTGAGCGACTGGTAGATCACAAAGGCCACCAGTGCGATGCCGATGGCCTGCCAAAGGGGACGGTGGTGCAATGGTTCAGACATGGCGTAGTGCGCGACCGGCTGCGGTTTCGAGTCCGCCGCGTTCCATCGATATCCGGCTGACTCGGGCGAAGTAGATCGTCACGGACAGGGCGGCCACCGCCATCCCGCCGATGGCGCCGATCCAGAAGCCCGGCGCACCCAGCGCGCGGCCGAAAGTAGTGGTGTACGCAAGCAGATAGCCGCCGCCCAGCCCCACGCCCCACAGGCCGACGGCGAACGCGAGCATCGGCACCATCGCCTTCTTGTAGCCGCGCAACGCATTCGACGCCACCGCATTGGTGGCATCGAAGATGTGAAAGGCCGCCACCAGCATGAGGAGCGGCGCAGCGATGCGGACTACTTCCGCATCACGCGAGTACAGGGCGGCAATCGACGTGCTGGCCAGCGCGACCATGGCGGCGACCGACAATGCCGTGACTAAGCCGATGCCCAGCCCGACCCAGCCGGAGGCGCGCGCCCGGCCATAGTCGCCCGCGCCGATCGCCTGGCCCACCAGCACGCTGGTGGCATTGGCGAGGGCTAAGGGCACCATGTAGCACAAGGCGCCCAGGTTGGCGGCGATCTGGTGGCCGGCGGACCAGGTCTCGCCCAGGCGCGCGATGAAGAGGGCCATGAACGTATAGGAGGTTACGTCGATCAGAAACGAGGCCCCGATCGGAGCGCCGAGCTTGACCAGGCGCCAAAGGGCGGGCCAGTCGGGCGCGTCGAAACGTGCAAACACCCGGTAGCGCTTGAATGCCGGTTGTAGCAAACCCCAGGCCAGCGCGCAGGCCAGCATCAGCCAGGCTTCGATCACCAGGGCCCAGGCGCAGCCCACCCCGCCCATGGCGGGCAGCCCGAAGTAACCGTACATCAGCACCAGATTCAGCGGCACCTTCAGCGCCAGCCCGGCCAGCTGAATCACCATCACCGCGCGCGGTTGCGAGATCGCAGTGGACCAGGCGTAGAAGACGCGGAACAGGAGCATCGCCGGCGCGGCAAAGACCAGGGCGCGCAGGTAGGCGCGCACTTCCACCGCAAGCTCAGGCGACATGCCCGCCAGGACGATGAACGGATCGGGATACAGCAGCAGCGCGGCGCCCGGCAGGGTGACTGCGGTCGTCAGCCACAGGCCTTGGCGCACGTCGCGAGTGATGTCGTGCTCGCGCCCGGCGCCGTAATGCTGAGCGATGGTGGGCGATAGCGCCAGCAGCACGCCCATCAGGCTGACGAAAATACTGAAGTAGATCGAGGTGCCCAACCCCACCACCGCCAGCGCGCGCGCCGAATAGTGGCCGGCCATCACCGTGTCGATGACGCCGTTGGCCATCGTCGCCAGTTGCGCGACGAGGACAGGCCATCCCAGGCGCAGGATGTCCTTGGCGGTTGAGCGGAACAGCGGCGGCATGGGGCGGATCGGTTCTCGATGGGTGAAGCGGTGCATCAGCGCCGGGATTTCCGCAGGTAGGGCGGGACCGGCGTCACTCGTGCCGACGCGCGGGCGGGGCACGGTTTCAGGTGAGACGGTCGATCATGCCTCGCGTGGAAGAATCGGCACCGTCCGGCGCGGTGCTGCCGCCGAATGCGGGCAGCAGCGTCTTGGCGATGGCCTTGCCGAGCTCCACGCCCATCTGGTCGAAGCTGTTGATATTCCAGATCACGCCCTGTACGAACACCTTGTGCTCGTAGAGCGCGATCAGGGCGCCGAGAGCGTGCGGGGTCAACTGTTCGAGGACGATGGTGGTTGATGGCGCGTTGCCCGGAGTGTTCTTCTCGGGCTGGCCCGGCGTGGTCGCCCCGTGGGTCAAGGCCGCCGCCTGGGCCAGCGCGGAGGCCAGCAAGATGCGCTGGAACGGTTGTGCGGCGTCCTGGCGGCGCACCAGCACGAAATCGATCGGCACCAGGTGCGTGCCCTGATGCAGCAGCTGGTGGAACGAGTGCTGGCTGTTGGCGCCGACGTTGCCGAACAGCACCGGCGCGGTGGCGTAGTCCACCGGGTGGCCGGCACGGTCGACGCGTTTGCCGTTGGACTCCATCTCGAGTTGCTGCAGGTAGTCGGGCAAGAGGTCGAGGCGGCGCGCATAGGGTAGCACCGCATGCGTTTGCGCGTCCCAGAAGTTGGTGTACCAGATGCCCAGCAGCGCCAGACGCACAGGCGCGTTTTTCTCTAAGGGCGCGTCGAGAAAATGGCGGTCCATTGCCGCCGCGCCGGCGAGCAGGTCGGCGAAAGCGTCCGGCCCCAGCGCGATCATCACCGACAGCCCCACTGCGGACCACAGCGAGTAGCGTCCGCCAACCGATTCGGCCATCGGCAGGATGTTGGCGTCGGCGATGCCGAACGCCCGGGCCGCCGCCACGTTGTTGCTTACCGCGATCAGATGCTGCTCGAGGCTCTTGCCCACGCAGGCGCCAAGCCAGGCGCGGGCGGCCTCGGCATTGGTGAGAGTTTCGATGGTGGTGAAGGTCTTCGAGATCACGATCACCAGCGTGGTTTGCGGATCGCAGCCGGCAATGGCATCGCTGAAATCGTCCGGATCGACATTGGCGACGAAATGCACGCGCGGACCGTTGGCTGCGGGCCGCAGTGCGTCAAGCACCAAGCGCGGGCCGAAATCCGAACCCCCGATGCCGATGTGCAGGATGTCGGTGATCGCGCGGCCGGTTGCGCCGCGCCATGCGCCGGCGCGCAGGTCGCGTGCGATTGCGCCCATCCGGCTCAACATCTCGTGCGCCTGTTGCTGTACCTTTGCGGCTTCCGGGCCTTGGCCCAGGCCGCGCAGCGCGACGTGCAGCACCGCGCGGTTTTCCGTGGTGTTGATGGTTGCGCCGGCAAACATTTTCGTTCGCCAGCCGTCGAGGTCACGCGCGCGCGCCAGATCGACCAGCAGGTCGCAGGTTGTGTGGGTGGCGCGATGGCGCGAAAAGTCGAGGAACAGGCCGGCCGCGTCGATCGCCCAGTGGTCAAAGCGCCGAGCGTCGGTGGCGAACAGGTCGCGGACATGGATGCCCTGCATATCGGCACGATGGCGTACCAGGGCCTGCCATTGCGGGCTGGCTGTAAGTTCGGTCATTTACCCCTCATGTAGAGACGGAAGCGTTCGCTGCGGTCGCCCGGACGGTGGCCCTCCCAGACCAGGCGCATCCCGGCCGGCACCGGCATTTCATCGGCCCGCGAGCCCTGCGCCAAAAGCCACGGGCAATTCTCCTTCATTTCGCCGAAACGCACGCCGGCAAAATAGGCGATCGACGCGCGTTCGGCCAACCCCAGGGGCGCCGCTTTCAGGCAGGACTCAAGGCCGCCGGGGCGGCCGGCGAGTTCGATCCGGAGGGATGCCGCCACCGGGCGATAGCTGCGTCCGTAGTCGATCCATGGCAGCCACAGAGTCATCAGCAACAACCAGGTGAGCGTGGTGCCGTAGCACCAATGGACGATACCGCGTAGTGGCGTGCGCTCGCTGCGCGCCACTGCGACCATCCAGGCCAGCGTGGCGGCCACGGCAATGGCGAGAGTGATCCAATGCATCTCAGCCACGAAGCCCGGTTCCAGGCGCGCGAAATTGGCTGCAATGCGTGGCGGCCACCCCGCGATCAGTGCGGCGTAGCCAAGCCAGATCAACAGCGCCACCAGACTGAAGGTGATGCGCCCGAACCAGTCGATCAATGCGGCCTGGCCGCGGCGCATGAAGGCCAGGCCGGGCGCCACCAGCAACGCCAGCGGCGGCAAAAGCGGCAGCAGCACAGACTCGGCCGCATTTGCCGACCAGGCAAGCGACGCCAGGGTGACGCCAATGGCGACCAGGGGGAGGGTCTGCACCAGCGGGATCGGATGCACGTCCAGCAAGCGCGGCGGCCGGCGCTTGCCGACCCACCAAAGGGCCACCGGCCATGCCGGGAAGGTGGTCCAGAGGATGGTCTTGCCGTAATAGCGCCAATCGGCGAAATCCGGCAGGCCCAGTTGCGCGCGCTGCCACGCGATGTATGCATCGGCGAAGGCCTGATTTTCGGCCACGCCGGACCACCACAGCGGCACAGCGGTAGCACCTGTCAAAAGGCCGGCGGCGAGCATGCCGGCCCGCCTCGGCGCGCCGATCCAGAATAGCCGGCCGATCCAGAACAGTGACACCAGCACGGCCGGCAGGGCGGGTGCGGGGCCGCGCGCGAGCAGCAATACGGCGCTGCCGACGGCCATGATCAAAAAGGCGGGGAAGCGGCCGTCGCGGATGGACAGTGCCCACAGAACCATCGCCCAACCGGCCAAAAATGCGGGCTCGGCTGCGATCTCGTGCGCTTTGACCAAGAGGCCCAGGCATGCCAGAAAAGCCAGCACGGCGAGTCGGCCCGCGACTGCACCGTCGAGGTTGCGTGAGGCACGGTGCACCCCGATGATTGCGGCCGACATCCACGCCGCGCTGGCGAGGCGGGCGGCGTCGTGCGGCTGCACCAGCGTACCGAACAGCTTGATGAAAACAGCTGCAAGCCAGAACGCCAGCGGCCCTTCCTCGGGAACCATCTGTCCCGCTACAGCCGGCATGAGCCAGGCCGATGCGCTGCCCGTGGCCATCGACCAGGCGATGCCAAAGCCGATCGCGTCGTCGCTTTTCCATGGGTCATGACCGACTAGGCCGAGGAACACGTAGAGCACGACCAGGGCCCAGAACCATGGTGATGGTAAGGGCACCGGTACCCGCAGATGAGCGAGCGGACGGGAGGCGTTACTCATGGTCGGGCGGCGTTCGGGCAAGAGCGAAGCGGCAACAAAAAAGGCAGCCTAAGCTGCCTTTTCTCTGCTGCGCAGCCGGATCAAGCGGCTTTCTTGGTCGCGTATTTCTGGCGAAATTTTTCGACCCGGCCGGCGGTGTCAACAATGCGCTGCTTGCCGGTGTAGAACGGATGACAATTCGCGCATACCTCAATGCCGAGCGGCTTGCCCGTCGTGGAGCGGGTGGTGAACTTCGTACCGCAGGACGAGCAGGTGACCTCGATGTCCTTGTAGTCGGGATGAATGCCGGTTTTCATGATGCGCCTTTGCTGGATTCGCGGTTTCCTGCGGCCCGCGGCAGCCTGTGGCGCTGACGGACAAATGGCAGGGTTCGCGAGGGTTGGAAAGCCAGCAATTATAGCCGGAAAGCTGCTCTGAAGCAACGCCCGCAACTGCTGCACACGTCGGGCGCGGGCGGTTATACTTCACTTTTCATCATCCGAGAGTCGCTCATGGACACCAACCAATTTACCGAAGAACTCAAGCGCGACGGCTATGCCGACGTCAGTACCCGCACCCAAGTTGCGCTGCTTGAAAACAGCCCCCACAGCCACCCGTTTGACGTGCGTGCGCTCATGCTGACCGGTGACTTGACACTGACATATGCTGGAAAGACCGAGGTCTGTCGCGCCGGCGACGTGTTCACTATGCAGGCCGGCTGCGAGCACAGCGAGAAGTTTGGCCCTACCGGCGCAACCTATCTGGCGGGACGACGGAAGAAGGATTGAGCCGGACCCGCGAAGGGGCGCGTGAAGGCGCCACTTCGTGACGCCCAACCCAGGCGACCGGGCCGGCGTCCTGCGGACGCGCCGCCAACCTCCGAATCGAACGTCGGCCGCGCCGACGCTCGAATGAGGATGGGGAGAACGTCGTTCGCCGCAAGGGCGGATGCGCGTTCTACCCCTTCTTCATCGAATCGAAGAACTCCGCGTTGTTCTTGGTCGCGCGCATCTTGTCGAGCATGAATTCCATCGCTTCGGTTTCGTCCATGTTGTAGAGGAATTTGCGCAGGATCCACACCTTCTGCAGCTGGTCCGGCGGCAGCAGCAGTTCCTCGCGCCGGGTGCCGGACTTGTTGATCATGATCGACGGGTAGACGCGCTTCTCTGCCATGCGGCGGTCCATGTGCAGTTCCATGTTGCCGGTGCCCTTGAATTCTTCGTAGATCACATCGTCCATACGGCTGCCGGTGTCGATCAGCGCGGTGGCGATGATGGTCAGCGAGCCGCCTTCCTCGATATTGCGGGCAGCGCCGAAGAAGCGCTTGGGCCGCTGCAGGGCGTTGGCGTCGACGCCGCCGGTCAGCACCTTGCCGGACGACGGCACCACGGTGTTGTAGGCGCGTGCCAGGCGGGTGATCGAATCGAGCAGGATCACCACGTCGCGCTTGTGCTCGACGAGGCGCTTGGCCTTCTCGATGACCATTTCCGTGACCGCCACGTGCCGGGTCGCCGGCTCGTCGAAGGTCGAGCTGATGACCTCGCCCTTCACCGAGCGGGCCATGTCGGTCACTTCCTCGGGCCGCTCGTCGATCAGCAGCACGATGAGGTAGACCTCGGGATGGTTGGCGGTGATCGAGTGGGCGATGTTCTGCAGCAGCACGGTCTTGCCGGTGCGCGGCGGCGCCACGACCAGGGCGCGCTGGCCCTTGCCGAGCGGCGATATGATGTCGATGATCCGCGAGCTCATGTCGTCGCTCTTCGAATCGCCCTTGGCGTCGCTCCGGTCGAGCACGAGGCGCTCGTCGGGATAGAGCGGCGTGAGGTTGTCGAAGTTGACCTTGTGACGGGCCTTCTCCGTGTCCTCGAAATTGATGGTGTTGACCTTGAGCAGGGCGAAATAACGCTCGCTGTCCTTGGGCGCGCGGATCGGACCCTCAATGGTGTCGCCGGTGCGCATGCCGAAGCGGCGGATCTGGGTGGGGCTGACATAGATGTCGTCGGGACCCGGCAGGTAGTTGGCGTCCGGCGAGCGCAGGAAGCCGAATCCGTCCTGCAGCACCTCGAGCACACCGACGCCGGTGATCTCTTCACCCTGGAAGGCGAGCTGCTTGAGGATCGCAAACATCATGTCCTGTTTGCGCATGTTCGATGCGTTCTCGATTTCGAGCTCTTCGGCGAACGCCAGCAAGTCAGGCGGCGACTTGCCCTTAAGTTCTTGTAGATTCATCGGAGTATCCGATTGCCTTCTGGAAGGATGGAACTGTTGCGACCAGCCCGGGATAAGTGGCGATTATCCACTCACTGTGTCTCACCGGTCGGTCGTACTGGTTCTTGTGGAGATGTTTTTCCGAGAGACCCCCGGAAAGGGGTGCGACAGCGCGTGTTACTGCCATGGAATATGGCCACAATGGCCAATGGTTCAACCCTTGTCCAGCAAAAATGGCGAGTCCGGAAAACGAGTTGCCACCCGTGTCAGGAGCCACTGCCCACGACCACGAGCAAGACGATGGCGATCATCAGCACCGTGGGAATCTCGTTCATCACCCGGTAATAGCGGGCGGTCCGGGCGCGCTGGTCTTCCCTGAACCGGCGGACATGACCGGACATGACCCCGTGGATTGCCCCCAGCAGCAGCACGCAGGCAAGCTTGGCATGCATCCAGCCGTGCTTCAGATGCACCCAGTCGCTCGCCCAGAGCAGCAGAACGCCCAGGATGACGGTGGCGATCATGGCGGGGTTGATGATCGCCTTCAGCAGCCGGCGCTCCATGACCTTGAAGATTTCCGAGGCTTCCGAGCCCGGCATGGTCGCCGAGTGATAGACGAACAGCCGGGGCAGGTAGAGCATGCCGGCCATCCACG
>JAYVST010000773.1:0-4237 GCA_043775255.1 Burkholderiales bacterium | reverse complement strand
TGCGTGCGCTCGCGGTTACCGGCAGCGCGCGCTTGGCCGCGTATCCCGAATTGCCGACGGTCGCCGAATCCGGCTATCCCGGTTACGAGGTGCGCTTCTGGATCGGACTTCTCGCCCCGGCAGGCACGCCCAGGCCCTTGATCGCCCGACTCAACGCCGAGATCGTGCGCGCACTGCAGCACCCGCAGGCGCGCGACGCGCTGGCCGCGCAGAACCTCGATACGGTCGGCAACTCGCCGGAGGAATTCGCTACGGTCATCGAAAAGGACACGGCGCGCTGGTCGAAGATCATCCGCGAGAGCGGCGCACGCGCCAACTGAAGAAGCGCCGCCGCAGACGGCGTGCGGGCCCGGATGAAGCTGCGCCGCCCCAGACGGCATGCGGACCCGCACGCGGGCCGCGCCGCGGGAAGATTCGCAGGCGCTCAGATCACCATCGCATCAAGAATCGAATCGACTCGCTCGAGCGAATCGAGCCGGCCGACTTCGCGTGCCAGGTGCGCGCGCGCGCTCGGCGGCAGCACGCGCCGCGTGAGCGAGTGAAACTTCGCGTCGATCACGTCGTCCGGCGTCTCCTTCTCGATTTCCGCCTGCGACAGGCTGCAAAGCGCGACCACGCTCTCGTCCGATTCAAGCAGGGCGGTGATGCGGCAATTGCGCAGGCCCGGGGTCTGGCTCGAGAACTCCGGCAGTATCTCGATTTTCATCTTGCCGATCAGGGCCAGCACATCCGCCCCGAGGAAGCGGCCGTCCTCGAAGGTGTCGCCGTCGACCTTGCCGTCGGCCAATGCCGCCGCGATCGAAAACGGCATCGAATGATCGGCGGTCTCGCGGGTTTTCGGCGCCCACAGTTCCGCGTCTTCGACCGCGCCGGCATAGGCCGACTTGTAGGTGTCGACCTTGAGACTTTTGACCGGCCGTCCGCCTAAGCGCGCGCGCAGGTCGAGGGCGGTGTCGATCGGCAACTGGCATGAATCGCGCACCGGATAGCGCTTGATGTTGCTCTGGTTCAAGCCCAGCGGCGCCGCAAGCTTGCCGCCCGGCAGGGAGAACTCGCCCGCCTTGCCGAGACCCTGCTTCCACAACCCGAAGATGCCCTCGTAGGCATTGTAGGGGCCGGTCATGCCTTCGCGGGCCAGGCGCGCGGCGAACACGCCGTGGCGCGCGCCGTTCGGCCCGGCGCAACCTTTCCACATGGACAGTTCACCCGAGCGCGTCTGGTAGGTCGGCATGTGCGGCACCGCCGCCAGCGAGAGGGCATGCGCGAGCTGCTTCGCATTCAATCCCATGATGCGCCCGGCGCCGAGCGCAGCGGCCTGTGCGCCCACCAGCGGCTGATCCCAACCAAGGGCGTTGAACGGCACCGTGTCGGTGAAGCGACACTGGATTTCGTAGGAGATGAAGGCCGCGAGGATCAGCGCCCGCCCCGACAACCCTTCCGCTTCGGCCACCGCCAGGAGGCCCGGCAGGTTGTCTGAGGGATGCGCGGCATCGAGGGTGCGATAGGCATCGTTCAAATCGAGGTAGCGCACCATGGTGCCGTTGACCAACGCCGCCTGGTCGACCGTGGTGCGGGTTCGCGTGCCCCACAGGGTGGCGCTCCAGGCGCCGCCGACCTCGGGCGAGGTCTTGCGCAGGATGCGCACCGGGGGCGCTGCGAAGGCGGCCAGCCCGACGGCGATCGAATCGAGCAGGCGTGCTCGGGCGGCATGCACGGTCGATGCGGGAAGGTCTTCGAAGCGATAGGCGAGCGCGAAATCGACCAGCCGTTTCGTGGTGCCGTCGATGCCGTTGGCGGTGGACAAAATGGAACTCCTCGTTGCTGTTGTGTTGTGTTGTGTTGTGTCGTGTCGTGTCGTGTCGCGTTTTGTGTGCTGTCTCTTGTTGCAGCATTGCCTTGCACGGCGACGCTTACCGGCCGAGCCCGGCCTCTGCAAGCGCTGCGGCTGCCCAGCGCGCGATGGCGAGAAAGCGGGGTTCATCCGCGCTGCCCATGCCCACGCCGACCAGTTGCACGCCCAGCGGCAGGCCGCGCACGCCGCGCCCCGCCGGCAGGGTAAGGCAGGGCGGGCCGAGCATGGTCCACAGCCGATTGAAGGCGGCGTTGCCGGTCGAATCGAGTCCGACCGGCGCCTCGCCGGCCGCCGGCGGGGTCAGCAGCACTTCGTCGGGCGCCATGAACGCCGCCATCACGCGGCGTCCCTCGTCGACGCGAACGCGGGCGGCTGCGAAGTCGGCTACGGAATAGGTCAGGCCTTTCTCGATAAAGTCCTGCAACTGGGCAGACAGGCGCGCGCGGTCACCGACCCATTCGGGCGCGAACGAGCGCGCCACCTCGAAACCCATGATGACCCGATGCAGGTTGTCGAGCTCGGCCATCATGGGCGGCAATTCGACGCTGCGCACGTCGGCCCCGGCACGCGCGAGCGCACGCCCGGCTTCTTCGAGACGCGCCAATTGCTGCGCCTCGGCCTTGGCCGCGTTGTGGGTGCCGGTCACCGCGAAGCGCAGGCGCGCGGGCGCCGCTTCGGACCGCAAGGGTACGCCGGCGAGAACGGCTGAAACGGCGGCGAGATCATCGAGGGTTTGCGCGTGCAGGCCGATGGTGTCGAGCGCGGGAGAGAGGGCCTTCAGGCCGCGCGTGGAATAGCTGCCGAAGGCCGGCTTGTAGCCGATCACACCGCAAAAAGCCGCCGGCCGGATGGTTGAGCCGCCGGTCTGGGTCGCCAGCGCCACCGGCGCCATGTGCGCCGCCACCGCAGCGCCCGAACCGCTCGACGAACCGCCCGGCGTGCAGGTGAGGTCGTGCGGATTGCGCGTCGGGCCCGGCGCCATGAAAGCGAATTCGGTAGTAACGGTCTTGCCCAGGATCACCGCGCCGGCGGCCTTCAGAAGCTGCACCACACGGGCGTCCTCTGCCGGTCGATGGCCGGCGTAGATCGGGGAGTTGTACTGCGTCGGCATGTCGGCGGTGTCGATCACGTCCTTGACCCCGATGCCCATGCCGTGGAGTGCACTGTGCGCGGGCGCGGCGTCGAGCGCGCGGGCGCGCGCGAGGGCCGCTTCACGCTCAAGATGGACCCAGGCGTGGATGTCGCCCTCGCGCGCGTCGATTTGCGCCAACAGCGCACGGATTGATTCTTCGCAACTCATGTGATTCCCCTTGCGCGGCGCGTCGCCGCCATGTCGAGGGCGCCGTCGGCCGGATCGATCACTACCTTGTAGGCTTCGAGGGCATGGGCAACGCTGATGAAACCATCGGCCACATCGTCGGCGACCTTGTGCGCGTCGCGCAGGAGCGGATCGCCGTAGCCGCCGGCGTTGGGCCCGACGATGCGGATCAGATCGCCTTTTTTCATGCGCCGACCGCTCGACTTCGACTGCAGCACCTCCGCGCCGGGCGTGTCCGGATTCTGCACCACCTGCGCCGGCAGTCCGTCATGGCCACCGAAAATGCCGAGCGGCGCTTCCAGGGTGCGGTCACCGTTGCACGAAAAGAAGCCGTCGGCCATGAAGCGCATTTCGCGCAGCGCGCCAATGCCGCCGCGAAAGCGCCCGGCGCCGGGCGGGTCGGGGCGCAGTTCATAGCGCTCCACCCGCAACGGGTAGCGCACCTCGATTTCCTCGCAGGGCACGTTGCGCGCATTGGCCATCAGGTTGTCGACCGCGTCGAGGCCATCTTTGGTCTGGCGCGCGCCGTAGGCGCCTTCGTTGACCTCCACGCACACCCAGTACTGGCGGCGCGCGGCGTTGTAGCCGCTGTAGGACACGCTCATCACGTGCGCCGAGTTGCCGCCGGTGGCGCGTTCCGGCAACACCGGCGCCAGCGCGCGGATGACGCAGTCGAGCAGGCGCTGCACCTGGGCCATACGCGAGGTGCAGGAGCGCGGAAAGTTGGGGTTGAAGATGCTGCCCTTGGGCGCGAACACCGTAACGGGCCGGAACATGCCGGAGTTCTGCGGGATGAACTCCTCGCTCATCGCTTCGTCGAGCATCAGGGTGCGCACGATGTAGTAACAGGCCACCTGCACCGACCCCTCGAAGGGCACGTTGAAGCCGGTCTCGACCTCGTCGGCCGAACCGGTCAGATCGATGTGGATGGCCTCGCCGCGCTTTTTCACCGTGACGTTGACGCGCAGCGGCTTGTCCCAGTTGCGGCCGTCATGGTCGAGCAGGCTTTCGGCGTGATAGTCGCCGTCGGGAATTTTGGCGATCTCGGCGCGCAGGCGGCGCTCCGA
>JAYVST010000772.1:0-1701 GCA_043775255.1 Burkholderiales bacterium | reverse complement strand
CATGACCACTTCCCGGACGGCGCAGGGATGAAAATCGCCATCATTGGCAGCGGCATATCCGGCCTGGCGTGTGCACACGCGTTGGGCCGCACGCCGGACAGGCAAGTGACACTGTTCGAAGCAGCCAACTACTTGGGTGGGCACTCGAACACCGTTGATGTTTCGGTCGACGGAGTGCGCCATCCGGTCGATACCGGATTTCTGGTATTCAACCATCGCACCTATCCCAATCTGGTACAACTGTTCGCCGAACTCGACGTACCGACGGCCCGCAGTGAGATGTCCTTTTCGGTCAGTCTGTGTGGGCAAATCGAATGGGCCGGCACCAGCCTCGCGACCGTGTTCGCGCAGCCTGCCAACTTGCTGCGCCCGCGTTTCCTCGCCATGCTGCGTGACATCCTGCGCTTCAACCGCGCCGCCTTAGTCGCGGCGGCCGCGACTGCCGGAGCCGGATCCCTGACGCTGGGCGAAATGCTGCAACGGGGCCGCTATTCGGACGGGTTTCGCGACTGGTACCTGTTGCCGATGGCTGCGGCGATCTGGTCCTGCCCGACCCAGGCCATGCTGTCCTATCCGTTCGCCACTTTCGCGCGCTTTTGCCACAACCACGGCCTGTTGCAATTGAGCGATCGGCCGCAGTGGTACACCGTCGCCGGAGGATCGCGCGAGTACGTTCGACGCATCGCAATGGCGATGGACGACGTAAGGCTCGCAACGCCGGTGACGCGGGTACGGCGCACGGCTGCGGGCGTGCTGGTGCATTCCGGTGTGCGTGGACGCGAAACCATCGAGCGCTTCGACCATGTCGTGCTGGCCTGCCATAGCGATCAGGCATTGGCCATGATCGAGGCGCCGACCGCCGCCGAACGGTCGATTCTGGGGGCGATCGGCTATCAGCCCAACCAGGCATGGCTGCATACCGATCGCGCGCTCCTGCCGCGACGAAAACGCGTGTGGGCGGCATGGAACTACCTGAGCGGCCCGCCTGTCGGCGCGGGCGCGGGCGCGCATGCGCCTGTCGCCGTAAGCTATCTCATCAACAAACTGCAACCAGTGCCGTTTCGCTCTCCTGTGGTGCTGACCCTCAATCCGCCGGCGCCACCGCGTGATGACAGCGTGCTCGCCAGATTCGACTACGCCCATCCGGTTTTCGACCAGGCGGCGGTGGCCGCGCAGGCTTGCCTGGAACAAATCCAGGGAACCGAGCGCCTCTGGTTTGCAGGCGCCTGGACCGGCTACGGCTTCCATGAGGACGGCCTCAAGTCCGGCCTGGCAGTAGCCCAGCGACTCGACACCGGTATTGCAGCCCGATTCCGGACGGCGGCCTGACCCCATGCGCGACTGGCTTTTTTGCGGAGAGGTGCTGCATCGGCGCGAGCGGCCCAAGGTCAATGCGTTCCGCTATCCGGTCTTCTTCCTGCGCTTCCCCTTGTCGCGCGTGGATGACATGCCCAACCTGGTCTTTTCGGTGAACCGGTTCAATCTGCTCAGCTTCCATTTCGCCGACCACGGTGACGGCCGCGCCCCGCGCGAATGGATTGGCGACATGCTTGCCGCCGAAGGCCTGGCAGCGCCTGACGGCGAGATCGTGTTGCAGGCCTTTCCCCGCGTCCTTGGCTACGTTTTCAATCCTGTGAGTTTCTGGTTTTGCCATGACGCTGCGGGCAATTTGCCGGTGGTGATCGTCGAGGTCAACAACAC
>JAYVST010000771.1:0-1885 GCA_043775255.1 Burkholderiales bacterium | reverse complement strand
CTTGGTTGCTGTGGCAGATATTGCATGGCTTGGACATCGGTGTTTCAGGTCGTCGCTTGGTCATGATGGGTGCGTTGTTCAGGGTGATCCGCGCAGACCGTGCGGCAGTCTGGCGATGGTCTTTGGCCCTGCCTTCAGCCGATGCTACGCGCACGCGCGTGCGCGGCGCGATAGTCGCGCTCGAGTTCATCGACGATCGCCGGCACCGGCAGGACCGCACGGCTGGCGCCCACGCCCTGGCCGGCTGCCCACACCGAGAGCCAACGCTTGTCCTTGAAGCCGGTGTTGCTGTTGTAGTCGCGCTTGGGCGTCTCCGGCAGTTGCTCGGGGTCGAGCCCGTTGGCGGCCAGCGACGGCCGGAGCCAACTCGCGCGTGAACCGGTGACGGCGGCGCTTACCAGCAGGTCGTCGGCGTCGCAGTCGATGATCATCTGCTTGTAGGCGGGTTCGGCCATGCTCTCCGTGCTGGGAATGAAGCGGGTACCCATGTAGACCAAGTCGGCGCCGAGGGCGCGCGCGGCGAAAACGCCGGCGCCGTCGGCAATGCCGCCGCCGATGACGATGAAGCCGTCGAAGAACTCGCGCACCGCCGGCACGAAAGCGAAGGGGGTGAGGCTGCCGGTATGCCCGCCGGCGCCGGCGCCGACGCAGGCCAGACCATCCACGCCGGCTGCGGCAGCCTTGCGCGCCAGTTTCAGGCTGATGACGTCGGCGAACACCAGGCCGCCGTAGCCGTGCACCACCTCGATGGCCGGCTTCGGGCTGCCCAGCGCGGTGATGACGATCGGCGGCTTGTACTTCGCCACCAGCGCCAGGTCTTGCGGCAGGCGTTCGTTGGTGGAGTGCGTCACGAGATTGGCCGCCCAGGGGCCGATGAGGGCGCCCGGGTCGGCGGCACGCGCGGCGGCGAGTTCATCGGTGATGCGCGCCATCCATTGGTCCAGCACCTCGATCGGCCGCGCATTGGGCGTGGGGAAGGCGCCGATGATGCCGGCCTTGCAGGCGGCCAGCACCAGTTCCGGGCCGGAAATGAGGAACATCGGCGCGGCAAATACCGGCAGGCGCAGGGGATGCGGAAAGGGGTTCATCATTCGGCGGACTTGAATCCGGAAATGCGTACCGCCTCCTGCCAACGCTTCGAATCGCGCCGCATGTAAGCGGTGAATTCCTCGGGTGAAGACGGCAGCGGCACGAAATCCATCGCGCGAAATTTGTCGCGCACTTCGTCGGAACGCAGGGCGCGGGTTAGCTCGGCATTGAGTCTCTGCACCAGCGCATCAGGGGTACCGGCCGGGGCCAGGAGCGCCGCCCAGGTGTAGATCGACAGGTCGGGATAGCCCGATTCCTCAAAGGTCGGAACGCTGGGCAACAACGGCGAACGCTTCTCGCTGGTGACAGCGAGCACCTTGACGCGCCCGGCGTCGACCTGCTGCCTGACTGCGAGCAAGGGCAGATAGGCGGTGTTGACCTGGCCTCCCACCAGATTTTGCACCGCGGGCGGTGTGCCATTGAACGGAATGTGCAGCATGTCGATGCCGGCGCGCTGGTTGAACAGCACACCGGCGAAATGCGAGGAGTTGCCGGCGGTGAACGACGCGAAGGTCACCTTGCCCGGGTTGGCCCGCGCGTGGGCCACCAGCTCGGCCAGGGTGTTGGCCGGCAGCGACGGATGCGCGGCCAGGACCAGCGCGGACCCGAGGAAATTGGTGACCGGCTTGTAGCTTTTTTCCGGGTCGTAGGGCAGCTTCGTGAAGGTGTGCGGGTTGATCACCATCATGCCCGCGCCTGCCAACAGCAGGGTATAGCCGTCCGGCGCTGCCTGTGCCCCCGCCTGGGCGGCGATGAAGCCCGCGCCGCCGGCCTTGTTTTCGATCACCAGCGGCTG
>JAYVST010000770.1:0-6012 GCA_043775255.1 Burkholderiales bacterium | reverse complement strand
TGAAAAAATCCAAAGTCCTGTTCATCTGCATGGGCAACATATGCCGCTCGCCAACGGCCGAAGGCGTGTTGCGCAACAAACTGGCGCTGCGCGGCCTGTCCAAAATTGTGGAGGTGGCGTCTGCGGGCACCCATGCCCATGATGTCGGGGCAGCGCCGGATCCGCGCGCGCAGGCGCATGCGGTCAATCGGGGTTACGACCTGTCGAAGCAGCGCGCGCGCCGCTTGCGCATTGACGACTTCGAGATTTTCGATCATCTGCTGGCGATGGATTTGGACAATCTTGCGTTGCTCGAGGAAAAATGCCCGCCCGAACACAAGCGCAAGGTGGGCCTGATGATGCGCTTCGCGCGTCGCCATTCAACCCAGGTGGTGGTGCCTGACCCGTACTACGGCGGGCCGAACGGCTTCGAGGTGGTACTTGACTACATCGAAGACGCCTGCGACGGCCTGATCGATACGGTTCTCACGCAGCCTGACGGCATCTGAACGCGCCGGCGCCGACTGCGCCAGTGCAGGCGCAGCGCGGCGGCGCGGTTGTTTGCCGCACCGCCGTGTGCCGCTTGCCTGCGGGTGCTACTTGCGGGTTTCCACCTGATGCAGCGGTCCCTGCTCGATCGGCGGTTGCGGGCGCGGCGCCCGCCTGGGCGCCACCGGCTCGGCGATTTGCGCGGCACGGTCGTAGGCCGCGCGCCATTTCTGCGCGTCCGTTTCGACCAATGCCAGGCCGGCGTCGGTGAGCATGGCGATTCGCCCGGCTTCGAGTTCGGCGGCTGACTTGCGCACGCGGATCGGCTCCGCCGCAACCGGCGGAACGGGCTGCGTCACCGGCGCAGGCATAACCGCAGCCGGCGCGGATGACGGCGCCTCGGCCGCCAACATCGCTGCTTGCGCAGGCGCAGGCGCCACAGCCGACGGTGCAGCAGCCGACAGTGCCGCAGCCGGCTGTTGAGCAGTTGACAGTGCAACAGCCGGCTGTTCAGCAGCCGAAAGTGCAGCAGCCGGCGCTTCGGCCTGCACAGGGTCTGGCGCCGAGACGTGGACTGCCGCATCGTCGGCGGCGTGAGTTGCCGGCGTGGCGCTGCCGGCAATAGCAGCGACTGGCGCTATTGCGGCGAGGGCTGCGGCCGGTTCGGCCACGGAAGTCGGCCCGGTTGCACTCTCTGCGACAGCGGTGTGATCGGCTCCCGGTTCAGATCCGTCGGTGGCGACATTCTCGCCATCGCGTTCACCATTGCGCCCCCGACCGCGCCGGCCGCGTCGGCCGCGACCGCGGCGTTCGCCATCGTGTTCGCCTTCGGCCTCAGGGCGGTTGGCGTCGGGGCGGTTGGCGTCGTCGCCAGGGTTCGCCACGGGGCTCGTGCCCAGTGGCAGATCGGCCTGCGCCGCCTGCTCATGCGCACGTGCTGCGGGCGGCGCGGATTCACCGTCGCCGCGCGGCGCACGTTCGCGGCGCCGGCCGTTGCCGCCACGTTCGCCGCGATCAGGTCGGTCGCCGCGTTCGGCGCGATCTGCACGTTCGGGACGATCACCGCGTTCGGGTCGCGTTGCGTCGGCAGCCACGGCGCTCGCGCCGGTTTCGCCGACTTCGGCCTTGAGGCCTTCGGGTTGCGGGCGACGTTCGCCGCGCTGACCGTCACGCTCGGGACGCGGACCACGGGGCGCACGCTCACCGCGTTCGCTGCGCTCGCCGCCGCTGCGCTCGCCGCTGCTGCGATCACCTCGCTCGCCGCTGCTGCGATCACCTCGCTCGCCGCTGCTGCGCTCACCGCGTTCGCCGTTGCGGCCGCGACCATTGCGCCCGCCGCGGGCGTTGCGATCATTGCGTTCGCCCCGTTCACGCTCACCTGCCGTAGCTGTCGCCGACGCTGCGCCGGTCACGGCCGGTGCGGCGACGCTCGATGCGGCCGCAGGTGCGGCATCGCCGCGCGGCTTGAACCAGCCCATGATGCGGCCGATGATGCCGCTGGAATCGGCCGACGGTGCCGCCAGTGCAGTAGCGCCGGCGAGTGCGGGCAGCGCCGCCTGTGCCGGCTCCGGCGCGCGCATCGGCGCCGGCGCTTCGGGCGTGATCCCTTTGACCGCCGGTTCCGGCTTCTTCACCTGCGCGCCGGGTTCCTTGCGCATGTAACCTTCGGCCGCCGGCGCGTCGACCTGCTCGAAGCTCGGCTTGGCGCTGATGTCGGTCTGGTCGTCGAAACGCAGGCGCTCGATGGTGTGGTGCGGGGTTTCAAGATGGATGTTGGGGATCAGGAGTACGTTGACGCGCTGGCGCGCTTCGATGCGGTTGATTTCCAGGCGCTTCTCGTTCAACAGGAAGGTGGCGACATCGACCGGCACCTGCACGCGCACGCTGGCGGTGTTGTCCTTCATCGCCTCTTCCTGGATCATGCGCAGGATGTGTAGCGCCGAGGACTCGGTGTCGCGGATGTGGCCGGTGCCGTTGCAGCGCGGGCACACCGTGTGGCTGGCCTCGGCCAATGCCGGGCGCAGGCGCTGGCGCGACAACTCCATCAGGCCGAAGCGCGAGATCTTGCCCATCTGCACGCGCGCGCGGTCGGGCTTCATCGCGTCTTTCAGCTTCTGCTCGACTTCACGCTGGTTGCGCGCCGATTCCATGTCGATGAAGTCGATCACGATCAGCCCGCCCATGTCGCGCAGGCGCAGCTGGCGCGCAGCTTCCTCGGCGGCTTCCAGGTTGGTGCGGAAGGCGGTTTCCTCGATGTCGGTGCCGCGGGTGGAGCGCGCGGAGTTGACGTCGATGGCCACCAGCGCCTCGGTGTGGTCGATCACGATGGCGCCGCCGGAGGGCAACTGCACGGTGCGCGAATAGGCCGATTCGATCTGGTGCTCGATCTGGAAGCGCGAGAACAGCGGCACTTCGTCGCGGTAGCGCTTGACGCGGCCCTCGGTGTCGGGCATGACCAGCGACATGAAGGTCTTGGCCTGCTCGTAGATGTCGTCGGTGTCGATCAGGATCTCGCCGATGTCGGGCGAGAAGTAGTCGCGGATGGCGCGGATCACCAGGCTCGACTCGAGATAGATCAGGTTGGCGCCCTTGAGCGAATCGGACGCGCTCTTGATCGCGTCCCACAGCTTCAACAGGTAGTTCAGGTCCCACTGCAGCTCGTTGGCTTCGCGGCCGATGCCGGCGGTGCGGGCGATCAGACTCATGCCCTCGGGATACTGGAGCTGGTCCATCACATCCTTCAATTCCTGGCGGTCGTCGCCCTCGACACGGCGCGAGACGCCGCCGCCGCGCGGGTTGTTGGGCATCACCACCAGATACCGGCCGGCCAGCGAGATGAAGGTCGTGAGTGCTGCGCCCTTGTTGCCGCGCTCGTCCTTCTCGACCTGCACCAGAAGTTCCTGGCCTTCGCGCAGCGCCTCCTTGATGGTGGCATCGCGGACGTTCACGCCCTCGCGGAAGTAGGTGCGGGAAATTTCCTTGAACGGCAGAAAGCCGTGGCGGTCGACGCCGTAGTCTACGAAACAGGCTTCGAGCGAAGGCTCGATACGGGTGATGACACCCTTGTAGATATTGCTCTTACGCTGTTCCTGGCCGGCGATTTCGATGTCCAGATCGATCAGCTTCTGGCCATCCACGATGGCGACGCGCAGTTCCTCTGCGTGCGTCGCATTGAACAACATGCGTTTCATTGAATGCTCCTGGCGCGCGCCAGAGGGCCCGAAGCCGCGCCAGGCCGCGCCCCGTGTCCCGCGCGCACGCCCACACCGGATGCGCGGCGGTTCGGCCGGCACTGGCATGTGCATGCAACCTCACGGAGATGGATCCCGCGAGGCAGAAAGCGAAGACGAAGAAGAGGAGGGACACTTGGGCGGTGGTGGGTCCGGCGTTTAGGTAGGGCCGGACCTTTCAATTGGGCGATTCGCGCGCGAATTCGTTTTGCCTATAACATCGCTCTTGTCATGACATCTGGCGAGCGACAAGCCGGTCACAACGGCAACTTGGCGGCCGCGCCTGTTCAGGGGCGCACCATCTTGAACCCCTTCAAATGCTTTTCCGTCGGTGCGCTTCGCCATGCTGCTGCGGGAACACTGCGGGATATGCGGCCGAATCCGCCTTGAGACCCGGCATGCTTGCGCCAGGGGTGAATGCGGGATACGGGAAGATTCGGGAAGTTCAGATGGAAGGCCGGCCGTACCGCTCCGACCATGGGATTATATCTATAAATGAACCATTCAGTTAAGCCGCAGGCGAAAGTGCTTGAAATCGGGGACGATTCGGCCGGCCAGCGGCTCGACAATTATCTGCAAAAGATGCTCAAGGGAGCGCCGAAAAGCCTGGTTTACCGGATCATCCGTTCAGGTGAAGTGCGGGTGAACAAGGGCCGGGCCAGGCCCGACACCCGGCTTGTCGCCGCCGATCGGGTGCGGGTGCCGCCGCTGGAACTCGACGCGGTGCGCGCCGTGGTACACGGCGCTGGCGCCGCGCGCGCCGGCAGCGGCTTCCCGGTCTTGGTCGAAGACGATCATCTTCTGGCCATCGACAAGCCGGCGGGGGTCGCCGTGCACGGCGGCAGCGGCCTGCGCTTCGGCGTGATCGAGGCGCTGCGCGCGGCCCGACCCGCAGCGCGCTTCCTCGAACTGGTGCATCGGCTCGATCGGGACACTTCCGGCATCCTGCTGCTGGCCAAGAAGCGGCCGTTTCTGGTGGCCTTGCACGAATTGCTGCGCGCGGGCCGCATCGACAAGCGCTATCTGGCCTTGGTCAAGGGGGTCTGGCCGTACCAGGCCAAGCACCATATCGTCGAGTCGCTCGTCAGCCACGTGCTGCAGGGGGGCGAACGGCGTGTCGCCCAGTCCGACCATGCGGGGGCGCGCGCCGCCCATTCGGTGGTCAGCGTGGCCAGGCGCTTTGCCGATGCCACGCTGCTCGAGGTGACCATTAAGACCGGGCGCACGCACCAGATCCGCGTGCATCTGGCTTCCGCCGGTCACCCTATAGTGGGCGACGACAAGTACGGCGATGTCGCGGTCAACCGGCAGGCCGCTAAGCACGGGTTCAAACGCATGTTCCTGCATGCCGCTAGAATCTCATTTCTCCGCCCCGACAACGGCGCGCGAGTGCGCATCGAAGCCGCCCTGCCGGTCGATTGCGAAGCCTACCTCGGCACCCTCGAGCGCCCCTTGATAGCCGCATGAAAAACTACGACCTGATCGTGTTCGACTGGGACGGCACGGTCATGGACTCCACCGCCGTGATCGTCAAGTCGATCCAGGAAGCCGCGCGCGACCTCGGCCTGCCCGTGCCGGCCGACGCCATCGCCAGCCACGTCATCGGGCTGGGTCTGGGCGATGCGCTGGCGATCGCGGTGCCCGGCATGTCGAAGGCGGAGCATCCGCGCCTGGTCGAACGCTATGTCGCCCACTGGCGCGCGCACGAGAACGACCTCATTCTCTTTTCCGGCATGCGCGAATTGCTGGTGCAGCTCAAGGGGCGCGACCATGCTCTTGCGGTGGCCACCGGCAAGTCGCGCGCGGGCCTCGATCGCGCGCTGGCACAGGGCGGGATCGGCCATCTGTTCGATGCCACCCGTTGCGCCGATGAAACCCATTCCAAGCCGCACCCGCAGATGCTCTACGACCTGATGGAGCGCCTCGACGCCGAACCCGCGCGCACCCTGA
Source organism: Burkholderiales bacterium (assembly GCA_043775255.1). GTDB lineage: Bacteria > Pseudomonadota > Gammaproteobacteria > Burkholderiales > JAEUOS01 > JAEUOS01. The sequence continues at coordinate 364 of JAYVST010000770.1, read as the reverse complement.
TGATCGGCGATACCACGCACGATTCGCAAATGGCGCACAACGCCGGGGCGGACGCGCTTTCGGTCACTTATGGCGCGCATCCGCGCGCGCAGCTTGAAACCCTGAACCCGAAGGCGGTGCTCGAATCGGTGCGGGATCTATCTGCATGGCTCTCGCTGCATGGCTGACCCGGCATGGCTGACCCGGCACGCCTGATCTGCACCAGCGACGAGCTGGCCGAAGGCGGCAGAGGCGTACGTTTCGAAGTCACGCTGGGCGGCCGCATGGAGCCGGCCTTCGTGGTGCGTTACGACGGCACGCCGCGTGCTTATGTCAACCGTTGCGCCCATGTGCCGATGGAACTCGATTGGCAACCCGGATCGTT
>JAYVST010000769.1:0-10578 GCA_043775255.1 Burkholderiales bacterium | reverse complement strand
GCTCGCTCAACAACTTGCGGTGCGCGTCGCCTGCGGGCGTGCGCCAATTGAAGGGGTCGTTGATCGCCGTTTCAACCGGGCCGGGCGCGATCGAATTGACGGTAATGCCATGCGGCGCCAGTTCGCAGGCCACCGCGCGAGTCAGGTTGACGATGCCGCCTTTGGCGGCGCAATCCGCAGGCGAGTTGAGGAATCCGACCACACCGGCGATCGAACTCACCGTGATGATGCGCCCGTAGCGCTGGCGTTTCATCACCGGCGTGACGGCCTTGATGCTGAAGAATACTGCGCGTAGATCGAGGTCGAGGTGCTGGTCCCACAATTCTTCGGTGGTGTCCTCGATGGGCGCCGCCTTGAAGATGCCGGCTGAAGCCATCAGGATATGCACCGCGCCGAACGCGCGCATGGTCTCCTCAACCATGCGGCCGGTGTTGGCCACCTCGCACAGGTCGGCCTGAATGGCCATGGCCTTGCCGCCATCGCGCTGGATGGCTGCAGCAACTGCCTGTGCCTTTTCGCCATTCATGTCGACGATCACCACGGTCGCCCCTTCGCGCGCGAACACATGCGCCGCCCCCTCGCCCAGTCCCTGCGCGCCGCCGGTGATGATTGCAATCTTGTCTTTCAGTTTCATTTCCCGCCCCCGTGAAAGTATGCGTGGTCAATCCAGTTGGTCTGCCGGTTAAGGTGCACCAGATCCCGGCAACATCTTCTACCACAGCAGCCCCCGTGGCGGCGCCCGACTTGCCTGAGTTCCGGCCGGGCGCGGCGAATATCGTCGGCACGACCACACGGATCCAGGTGTCCTTCTGCCATGAAAGTTTTGTTACCATGGTGCAACTAGCATCGTCACTGTTGCGGTTCAGCGCTGCAATAACATTGAAAGGGTCTCACATGATGATGAAGCACTTTTTCGGACTGTTTCTGGTTGCCCTGCTCGGAATCGGGCAGGTCGATGCGAAGACGTTCCGCTATGCGTATCGGGTTGATCCCGCCTCGCTTGATCCACATGCGCTGGCCGAAACCTTCACGCTCTCATGGCTCGGCCAGGTCTACGAGCCGCTGGTCGGGCGCAGCAAGACGCTCGAACTCGCGCCCGCCCTCGCGCTCAAGTGGGAGCAGCGCGACGCCACGACCTGGCGGTTCTACCTGCGGCCGAATGTCAAGTTTCACGACGGTGCGCCGTTCACCGCAGACGACGTGATTTTCTCGATTGGCCGCACCAAGGCGACCGGCTCCGACATGGCCTATACGGTGGCTACGGTAAAGGAAGTGAAGAAGATCGACGACCTCACGGTCGACTTCATCATGGACAAGCCCAATCCCATCCTGCCGCAACAGACCACCTCCACGTACATCATGAGCCGCGCGTGGGCGGAAAAGAACGGCGCGACCGCGCCGGCGAGCGTCAAGAACAAGGTCGAGAATTTCGCCACCAACAACACCAATGGCACGGGTCCGTTCAAGATCCAGTCGCGCCAGTCCGGCGTGAAGACTGTCCTGGCGCCGCATGCCGCATGGTGGGGCCCGAAGGAGCACAACCTGACCGAGGTCGTGTTCACACCGATCCAGGCCGATGCCACGCGGGTCGCCGCGCTGCTCTCCGGCGAAGTCGACATGATGTACCCGGTCGCCCAGCAGGACGCTGCACGGGTGACCTCGACTGGCAAGCACACGGTGCTGACCGGGTTCGAGCTGCGGACCATCTTCATCAACATGGACCAGAAGCGCGACGAACTTCTCGAATCGAATGTGAAGGGCAAGAATCCGTTCAAGGACAAGCGCGTGCGGCAGGCCATCTACCAGGCGATCGACATGAAGGCGATAAGGGATCGCGTGATGGGCGGCACCTCGCATATCGCCGGCATCATGGTGGCGCCCGGCGTCAACGGTTACCCCGCGAGTCTCGACACGCGCCTGCCCTTCGACCTCGCGGCGTCGAAAAAGCTGCTTGCCGCCGCCGGTTATCCTCAGGGATTCGAGATCGGGATGGACTGCCCGAACGACCGCTACGTCAATGACGAGAAGATCTGCCAGGCCATCGTCGGGATGCTCGGTCGTGCAGGCATCAAGGTCAATTTGCTGGCACAGACTCGCACCAAGTACTTCGAGAAGATCCTCGCGCGCAACACGACGATGTCGATCCTGGGCTGGCAGCCGCTCAGCTACGATGCCCATTCGACGCTTCAGGACACCAGCTATACGCCGGGCGACAAGGTCGGCACGTACAACATAGGCGCGTATTCGAACCCGAAGGTCGACCAGCTGACCAACGCCATCGAGATCGAGGTCGACCCGAAGAAACGGCAAGCGATGATTCTGGAGGCGTTGAAGATCGAGAAGGACGACATCGCGCACATTCCGCTGCATCAGGCCGGGCTTTCGTGGGGCGTGGCCAAGGGTGTATCGGTGGTACTGCGCAATGACGACAGCCTGGAGTTGCGCTGGGTGAAGATGCCCAACTGACGGCTTCGCCGCCGCCCGTGTCCGCGCGAAGGGTCCGCCGTGGGAATAATTGTCGCCAACCGTTTGTGGCAAACGGTCCTGGTACTGCTGGTTGCTGCGCTGGTCAGCTTCTCGCTCATCCGCTATGTCGGCGACCCGGTCAACAACATGGTCGGGCAGGCTGCGTCTCTGGCGGATCGCGTCGAGATGCGGCAACAGTTGGGGCTGGACGACCCGGTGGTCTTCCAGTTCGGGCGCTTCGTGAAAAGCGCGGCTGTCGGCGACTTGGGGATTTCCTATCGCTTCGGCCTGCGGGTGAGCGCGTTGCTGATGGAACGTCTGCCGGCGACGCTCGAACTGAGCGTGTGCGCGATGATGATCGCCGTCGCGCTCGGTGTGCCGCTCGGCGTGTGGACGGCGCTGCACCGCCGTAGTCTGCTCAGCCAGGTGCTACTCGCGGCGTCGTTGATCGGCGTGGCGCTGCCAACGTTCCTGATCGGCATCGTCCTGATCCTGATCTTTTCGGTATGGCTAGGCTGGCTGCCTTCATTCGGCCGCGGGTCGGTGGTTGACCTCGGCAGTGGCTGGACCAGTGGCCTGTTCACCGCCAGCGGCATCAAGGCCCTGATCCTGCCCAGCCTGACGCTCGGCCTGTTCCAGATGACACTGATCATGCGGCTGGTGCGTGCCGAGATGATGGAGGTCCTGCGGACCGACTTCATCAAGTTCGCTCGCGCCCGCGGCCTCACCAACGCAACCGTGAACTACGATCACGCGCTAAGGAACACCCTGGTCCCGGTTATCACAATCATCGGCCTGCAGTTCGGCAACATCTTCGCCTTCTCCATCATTGTCGAAACCGTGTTCCAGTGGCCGGGCTTAGGCCTGCTGGTGATCCAGGCCATCCAGTTTGCCGACGTACCGCTGCTGGCAGCGTATCTGGTCTTGGTGGCGCTCTGCTTCGCACTGATCAATCTGGCGGTGGACCTGCTCTATTCGGTGATTGACCCGCGCGTCCGGGCGGGCGGGGCAAGCGGCCCGAAGACCGCGTCATGAGCGAACAGGTCGACGCACTTGCCGCAATGCCGGCAGGTTGGAGGGACAGTGACCTGCTTCACGATTTCCTGCGCTCTCCGGTTGCGATGGCCTCCGTTGCGGTCACGCTGACCCTGCTGCTGCTGGGCGTCGGCGCGTCGGTCATCGCGCCGTTCGATGTAACTGATCCAGCGGTCGCCAACGTGATCGACGCCAGACTGGCGCCAGGCACAACCGGCCTTGGCGGCGAATCCTACTGGCTCGGAACCGACCCGCAGGGCCGCGACATGTGGTCGGCGATCCTCTATGGCCTGCGCATGTCGCTGCTGGTCGGATTGGGTTCGGTCGCGATCGCGGCGCTGGCCGGCATCGCGCTGGGGCTGATCAGCGGCTATTTCGGCGGCTTCATCGACACGGCGATCATGCGCATCGCCGACGTGCAACTGAGCTTTCCGGCCATCCTGATCGCGTTGATGATCGACGGCATCGCACGCAGCGTCATGGACCGAGCGTTGCACGAGAAGCTGGCCGTTCCCGTGCTCATCTTCGCCATCTCGGCGTCGTTCTGGGTCCAGTACGCGCGGATCGTGCGCGGCCTGGTGCTGGTCGAACGCGGCAAGGAGTACGTACTTGCCGCCAAGGTGACAGGCGTCAGCGCGTGGCGCATCATCGTCTCGCACCTGCTGCCCAACGTGATGGGGCCGGTGCTGGTGATCGCCACGATCAATCTCGCCCTCGCCATCCTCACTGAGGCCACGCTGAGCTTTCTCGGCGTGGGCGTGCCGCCGAACCAGCCATCGCTGGGTTCGCTGATCCGCATCGGCAACGAGTACCTGTTTTCGGGCGACTGGTGGATCTCGATCCTGCCGGGCATCGTGCTTGTCATGCTCTCGCTGTCGGTGAACCTGGTGGGCGACTGGTTGCGCGACGCCCTCAATCCGAAATTGAGCGGGACATGACGGCATTGTTGGCAGTCGAAAACCTGCGCGTCGAAATCCCGACCCGGCGCGCAACGCTGGTCGCCGTCGACGACGTGTCATTCGAGGTCGCCGCTGGTGAGGTCCTGGGCATGGTCGGTGAAACCGGGGCCGGCAAGTCCCTCACAGGAACGGCCATCATCGGACTGCTCGAACCGCCGGCGCGCATCGCGGGCGGGCGCATCAGCTTAGACGGGCGGCGCATCGACGACCTGCCCTCTGAAGCGATGCGCAGACTGCGGGGCAAGGATATCGGCGCTGTCTTCCAGGACCCGCTGACCAGCCTCAATCCTCTGCTTACCGTCGGCCGCCATTTGACCCAAACTATCCTTACCCATCTGGACGTGTCGCCGAGCGAGGCCCTGAGCCGGGCCCTCAGGCTGCTATCGGAGGTGGGTATCCCCGCAGCCCGCGAGCGCCTCGACAGCTATCCGCATGAACTCTCGGGCGGCATGCGACAGCGGGTGGTCTTAGCGCTCGCCTTCGCCTGCGAGCCTAAGCTGATCATCGCCGACGAGCCAACGACCGCGCTCGACGTGTCGGTCCAGGCGCAGGTGATCGAGTTGCTCAAGCGCATGTGCCGCGAGCACGGCGCAGCAGTGTTGCTGATCACCCACGACATGGGCGTGATCGCCGATACCGCAGACCGCATCGCCGTCATGTATGCGGGTCGGCTGATCGAGATCGGGCCGACGCCGCTCGTGCTCAAGTCCTCGCGCCATCCCTACACCCGGGGCTTGATGGCTTCGATCCCGAGCATGCGACGGCGCGGCACGCAGCTCGCACAGATCGAGGGCAGCATGCCGCGACTCGACGCCATGCCACCGGGCTGTGCTTTTCACCCGCGCTGCACGGTCGCGGAGGGACGCTGCAACTGCGATCGTCCCGGCCTGTCGTCGGTAGCGCCGCACTGGGACGTAGCGTGCTGGCTGGCGACCGCGACTGGGGCGACCGCGACTGGGGCGACCGTGATGGATGGCGCCCGTGGCTGAAGCAGGTGATTTCGTCTTACGGGTCGACCAGCTGACCAAGCGCTACGACGTATCGACGCCGTGGCTGGCGCGACTCCTGTCGGGCGGGAAAAGGCGTGTCGTGCATGCGGTGGAGAACGTGAGTTTCTCGATCCCGCGCGGAAAGACGTTCGCCTTAGTCGGCGAATCGGGCTGCGGCAAGTCGACCATCGCACGCTGCGTCGCCGGCATCCTGCCGGTGACCGGTGGATCGATCTCGTTCATGGGCGACGACATCGCCCGATTGCACGGTCACCGCGCCGCGCGGCGCTACCGGCGCAATCTGCAGATGATTTTCCAGGATCCCTACGCCAGCCTGAATCCGCGCTGGACCGTGGCGCGAATCATCGCGGAACCGATCGTCACCCACGAACTGATCAAGGGGCGGGCGCAGATCGACGCCCGCGTCGTGGAGCTCCTCCAACTGGTCGGCCTGTCCCCAGCCGACCGGCGCAAGTACCCGCATCAGTTTTCCGGCGGGCAGCGTCAGCGGATTTCAATCGCGCGCGCGCTTTCCGGCGAGCCGGCCTTTCTCGTCTGCGACGAGCCGACATCCGCGCTCGACGTTTCCGTGCAGGCGCAGATTCTCAACCTGATGCGCCGGCTGCAGGAGCGGCTCGGGCTCACCTACCTGCTGATCTCGCACAACTTCGCCGTGGTCGCGCACATGGCCGACCAGATCGGCGTCATGTATCTCGGACGCTTGGTGGAGTGGGGCGATGCAAAGGCGGTGCTCGATTCGCCCCAACACCCCTACACCCGGATGCTGCTCGATACCGTACCCGACATCGACAACCCGGAGCGTTCGCGCCAATCCCTCAAGGGCGAGGTGCCGAGCCCACTTTCGCCGCCCCCCGGCTGCCCGTTCAATCCTCGCTGTCCGCTGGCAAACGACCGCTGCCGCAGCGAGAATCCCGCGCCAATGCGGAGCGGCGGGACGTACGTCGCCTGTCATGCGGTCGAAGAAGAGCGCGTCGCCAGCGGCTCGCCGCCATGACGCACGGACCTCACGCGATGCGCAGCGGCTAGCGCAAGAAGCGGGCCGGATACGTCTCCGGCGAGATATCGATGTGCTGGCAGCGGTGGTATATCCGCTCATACGGCGCCAGCATGCGTTCGACGTCCTTCTCGGAGGCGGTCAGCTGCGGGGCGAGCCGCGCATGCGCCTCGCGGATTTCGTCGAGCAGCCTGTCCTCGTCGACGCGCGTGAGCTTGCCGTCCTTCTTGATCACCTCGCCGTCGACCATCACCATGTCGACCTCGCGACGACTGGCGGAGAAAACCAGTTGCGACACGGCATTGTTGAGCGGCGTGAACGGGATGCTGTCCAGCCGATAGGCGGTCAGGTCCGCAGTGCGGCCCGCTTCGATCGCGCCCAGATCGCGTCCGCGGCCGAGCGCCCTGGCGCCGCCCACCGTCGCTGCGTGCAACGACTCGGTTGCGCCGACCCATTTGGTGTGGTCGCCGCGCAGCTTGTGCAGCAAGCCGCAAAGGTACAGGGCGTTCTGCATGTCGGTGCCTTCGATCGAGCCGCAGCCATCGGTGCCCATGCTCACGTTGACGCCCGCGTCGAGCAGCGCACGAATCGGCGCCAGGCCCGAACCGACCTTGAGGTTCGAGCCGGGGTTGTGCTGCACGCTGACGCCCGTTTTCGCCAGGATGTCGATCTCGTTGGGTTTGAGCCAGATGCCATGGATGAACTGTGTGTTGGGCTTCATGAACCCGATCTGGTGCAGGTACTCGAGCGGCGTGCAGCCGTACCAGAGCTGGCCGGTGACTACCTGCAGGCGGGTCTCCTGGACGTGCATCATCACCGGGAGGTCGAAATCGTCGGCCATCCGCCGCACATCGAGCAGGAACTCCTTGGTGCAGCGCTGCGGCGCCGACGGTGCCGCCATGTAGCCGACGCGATGTTCTTTCGGATGATGGTTGCGCGCGAGATTGCGCGCGAAGTCGAGCAACTCGGTCGACGTGTACATCGGCGTTGTGTCGAGTTCGCGCAAAAGGTCCTTGGGGAACTCCTCGTCGACGAACGGCACCGCGCGAAAGAACGGGCGGTCGAACAGCGTGGGCGCCACCATCGCCCGGATACCGATATCCTCGTACGCCTGGAACACCGCCGCCACGTGGTCCGGCCGCAGTTGCGGGCTGACGTTGACATCGTCGCTGATGGTGGTCGTCCCGCTGTGCACCGCCTCGATTGCGCCGATCATCGTGCGCAGATAAATTTCACGCGGCGTGAAATCGATGGCCTTCAACGGACGCACGTAGTTGAACCAGAGCTCGAGCGGCAGGTTGTCCTTGCGCCCTTTGTAGTAGCCCTCGCTGCTGTGGTGGTGGCAGTTGATCAGGCCCGCGCTCAGCAATCGGCCGCTCATGTCCACCACCTCGCCTTCGGGTGGCCGCTTGCCGCTCGGTGTGACCTCGCGGATAGTCTTGCCGTCAATGACGATGTCGACCGGGCCGCTGCTTGGCCTGGCTTCTTCGCCGAGCAAGGCGTGGCAATTCACTAGCGTCTTTACCAAGAAAACCTCCAGCGTCAACCGCAATTCGGGGGCGCGATATCAAGGCTCAAGATTGTACCGGGCGCCGGTATTGCCGGAGTGGTCCGGTCGCGACGGCGGCAGGAAATCCGGCGCACTAGGCAAGCGTTGCGCCGACAAGCAGGCCGAGCATGCGGGCCGCAGAGCGCGCCAGCCCGGTTTCCTCGGCCGTCCATTTCCGCACCTCCTTCAGGTTGTGCACCGACAGAACTGCGGCCACACTGTCTTCGCGGAACAGCGGCGTGACAATCTGCGCGCGCATGTCGCCATAGTGCTTGAGCATATAGTGGAACAAGGGATCGGCGGAGGCGCCGCGCGAGTCATCCTGCACGACCTGCGCGCGCTCGCGCAGGAGCTTCTCGATCACCGGCTGGCCGCTCTGGATGATGGTGAAGTCGCCGCGCAGGCTGCGCACGCCCCCGGCTCGCGATTCATGGGTGACCGGAAAGGCGTACGCGGCGCTGATGTTCTGGCGCAGCGTGCAGCGCTGGACGCGCAGGCCCGAGCGCAACGTATCAAGGGTCGCCTGGAGCGCCGCATCGCGCAAGTCTTCGGACATCATGTCCAAGGCGCGGCCCGCGCGCTCTTCCAGAGTGGCAAGCGCCGCAGCCTGAGCGCAGCGTACCGCTTCGACGGCATCGGCGTTCCATTGCCGCGGACCGGGCGCATGATGGACCGCAAGAATGGCCGCGAGCCGGCCGCTGTGGACAATTGGGGCCAGTATCTGGGCGCGGGCGCCATACCGGTCGATCAGCGCCTGAGGCGCCGCAGGCTCGACCTGTTCAAGGTCGTCCTGAACAATCATTTCCCTGTCCTGCTCCAATTGCCTCGTCGCGGCCGAGCCGGGCAATTCGCCACCTGTCGCATCGTGGCGGATCTGCAGCATGCCCTGGGTGACCGCTTCGGCGGCATAGGAAAAACCGCCGTCCGGCGCCGCGAGCTGAAGGGTTACCCGGCTCGCGGCGGCGCCGAAAAGCAGCGCCTCGGTGATCGCCTGGAATGAACTCATTGGGTGATCTCTATCATCACATCGGATTTCCTGCCCATATCGGGCCGTGATCGCACGTTCAAGGTCCCACCTTCGCCTGCACGAAGCGCGGGACCGAGGCAACGATGACAGTAGCAGCACTCGCTGGCTGTTACCATCGGCACCCGCTACGCTGCGCCATCGGAGGCACAACGCAGCAACAGACGGCCAAAGAAGTCGCGCCCCTCCAATACCCGATGCGCCTGCGCGGCTTGCGCCAATGGATACACGGCGTGCACCGGGGCGGCCGGCAAACCGTCGCAAAGCGTGTCGAACACCGCTGCCAGAATCGCCGGCGTATAGAGACCGCAGCCATGGATCGCGATATGGCGCCGGAACAGGTCGAGCATATCGATTTCGACACGCTCGCCCGCATGGGCGCCGACCACGGCGACACGGCCACCGGGCCGCGTCGCCGCGATTGCCTTTTGCAGCCTCGGCCCGGCGGCGACGTCGAACACCACATCCACACCGTTGCCTGCGGTGAGGTGCCTGACCCGGTCGGCAAGGGCATCGGTGCGGTAGTTGAGCACATAGGTCGCGCCGATTTGGCGCAGGCGCTCGTTCTTCTCGTCCGAGCCGGTGGCGGCAGGACCGCCGCGATGCTTGCCGAACCGGTCGCAGCGAACCACCACGCGACCGCGAAAACACAAGGCAGGATAAGCCGCAGAAAGCCGTTTTCGACAGCGCGCGAGAGGCCCGGTCCCGTCGATGCCGATTCAGCGGCGACGGCCATGACGCGGGTGCGCTGCCGAGGTCAGGGGCTTGACGCCGACGTTCAGGGAATCAATACCAGCGAGCCATGGGTGGCGCGGCTCTCCAGCAGCCGGTGCGCCGCCTGCGCTTCGGCCAGCGGAAAGGTGCGGTGCACGTGCGGCTTGACTGCGCCCTTGGCCACGACCGCAAAAAAAGCCGCCGCGCAGGCTTCCAGTTCGGCCACGCTCGCGGTGTACTCGCCAAGCTTGGTCCAGGTGAGGATCACGCTCTTGTCGCGCAGGCGGTAGAGCGGCACCGGCGCCACCTGGCCCGACGAATTGCCGAAGCACACCATCCAGCCGCGCGGCGCCAGGCAGGCCAGCGACGCCTCCCAGGTGGCCTGACCGACCGAATCGTAAACCGCCGGCACGCCCTTGCCGCCGGTGAGTTCGCGCACCCGCGCCGCCCAGTCGTCGCGGCCATTGACGAATACATGGGCGTAGCCGTTGGCGCGTGCGATCTCCACCTTGTCGGCCGAGCCGACAATGCCCACCGCCAACGCGCCCTGGCTCTTCAACCACTGCCCGGCGATTCCGCCGACACCGCCCGCAGCCGCATGGAACACCACCACATCGCCGGGTTGCACGGCATAGGTGCGCCGGATCAGGTATTCGACCGTCATGCCCTTGAGCAGCGAGGCCGCCGCCACTTCGTTGCCGATGCCGTCGGGCACGCGCACGCAGGCGTCGGCCGGATAGTTGCGCGCCTGGCAATACGAGCCGAGCGGGCGCGAGACATAGCCGACCCGCTCGCCGATGGCGAAGCGCGTCACGCCGGGCCCGAGC
>JAYVST010000768.1:0-5132 GCA_043775255.1 Burkholderiales bacterium | reverse complement strand
GTTGGAAGGGGGCGAAGAAACGCGTAAACCCAGTATGGGGGCGGTTCTCAGAGCTTTCTGGCCTGCTGCGGAGCAGTTACAAATAGGTGATGTCGTTATCATAAATTCGGCGTTTGCCGTCAAGGTGTTACGGAGCCCGACGTAGTCCAACTGCCGAATCTAGATTGATACAGGCACGTCGGCCGATACAGGCATTGCGCGCATGGACTGCGCCGGGCGATGCTCACCCGAGATTCAAACGATCAAGTGCGCTGCCATCGGCATTGGTCAACTTGAAGCGGACCGGCGACTCCTCGAAGGCGTTGCAGGCGGTCAGGCTTTTCACGATCGCGTCGAGGTCCTTGTAAGAAAATCGGGAGCACCAATGAGCCATCAGGGCAATCGCCTTGATGAATGGGCCGGGTCGATTGTCTTTCGTCAGGACCTGCAGGCAGTCGATGTATTGCGGATGAAAGAGCGTGGGAATAATGACGCGACATGCGCCAACGCGCGCCAGCTCGGCATTCATCAGCAGACGCGACAAGCGGCCGTTGCCGTCCGTGAACGGGTGAACTTCCGCCACCAGAAACGCGTAGTAGATGGCGCGGGCGAGGCCCTCCGGTACGGATAGCGCGATCGCCGAGCCTTCCTGCAGCGTTCCGCGCACCATGGCTGGCGCGACAAATTCGGTCGTGCCTGCATAGTTCGTTACCAGCTTGAGCGCGCCCGGATTCGCTTCAGGCCGATTCGCAAGCATCAGCCCATGACGTTCCATCAGTCCGGTCGCAAATGGCTCGCCCGGCGCCGGCAACGAGTCCCGGTAGGCCGCGTGGTTTGCCACTGTGAAGACTCCGATGACATCGTGGGAGTCCTTCGGCCGATTGCGGATGATGCGATTGTGCAGGACGATATCGCGGGCTTCCTCGACGGAGAATTTGGTGCCTTCCACGTAGTTGGAAAAGTAGCTCTCCAGGAAAGTGAAATGAATCTTCGCCGCGCCGGCAGCCGCGACGTCGGGAATATGCGGCACTACCGCGCTGCGCAGCGCGTCGGCCAGCGCATTGAATCGTGTCATGCGCGCGGCGTCGGCCGGTGTGCCGGCCGCCACCAGCCGACCCATGCGTGTTTTGAGGCGTCCTATCGCGTGGGTGCCCAGGAGCGCGCCGACCATCGAATCGAGGTGTTTGAATTCCTTTTCCGCTCCGAGCGGACCCGCCAAGACACGTGCCTTGTCCCGCACCCGATTGAGCTCTGCCGCGCCGGATGCGTTAAGTATGCTTGTCAGGTGCTCCTCAACGTTGCTTTTTCCGGCCCGGCGCGGCGGCGAGGTACGGGAGACGCCCAGGTTTTCCAGCAGCATCCTCGCGCGGGATGACCAATACAGTCCCGAGGTGCCCAAGACCATGTCCTCAGGCAGTTGCGCTGGACCTTTGATGAGGACCAAGACAAGACCTCCCGGAAGGACGCGCATCCTGTTGTAGATGGTCGGGTGCGTGAGGGTGAGTAACCCGCCGGGCGCTATTCCGCCTTTGAATGCGGACAGGTGAGACACCACTGCCCCCGGGTAAAGGATGCCGGCGATTGCCTGCCAATTGCGCCGCACATGCAAAGCGACTTCTTCGGCAGAGCCGTTTCGGACATAGATACGCTGTGCGATTCGCAGCAGAAATCCGTCCTTGGCCGAGCGTTGCAGGCTGCGCGCAGCCGCAGCGTTGCCGGGAGGGGCGATGTGGAGGTCCGCCTCTTGAAAGCTCTGTCGCGTACGCGCTACTGAAGCCACGATCTAACGTCGCCATGTCGTGTAAGAGCTTATATTATGGCGAAAATGTCGCTACAAAGCTAACTAAATCAACTGGCCGATGTCAGCATGCAGCGCATTGAATGGCCGTCTGACCACGATGTTGTCTGCTGTCGCGATTGATGATCTTCGCCTCGAAGGCTTCCTCGGCGGTGAAAAAGCGCCCGGTCAGTGCGACTTCGACGGCGAAAGAGACGCCGCTGCGGAAGTTGAGCAGCGCGAGGTAGTGCGAGGCGCCCAAGCGCGTGAACCTTTCGCGGCTGCGCAATTGCCGCTGCTGCACGTCCGCTCCGCTGGAGAAGACGCGGCCGTTGCCGGTGATAACCGCCATGTCGGCGTCGGGATCCGCGTCGAAGCGTTGCATTGCCTCCACCAGTTGGCCTTGCCCGAGCGGATTAGCGGCTGTGGCCCGCGCCCGCTGCAGCCCGGACCGCGCTCACTTCTTGACCCACTGCCCCTGCGCGTTCTGCACGCTCCAGCCCGCCTGCGCCTTTTCGATCCAACGCTGAGCGAACGTGTTGCGGATCTCGGCTTCCCATTCGGGCTTGCCGTTGGCGCGTGCAATCTCGCGATAGAGGGCGCCGCGGTCGGTGTTCTCGGCCGCGATCAGGGTGCCGACGGCGGCACGTTGCGGCAGCGGCACCGCGTTGGCGTTGGCCAGCGCCAGATTGCCGTCGCGCCCGATGCCGACCGCGCCGGCGCCGTAGTGCGGCGCCAGTTGCGCATGGCGGTCGGCCATCGCCTTCTTCAGATTGTTGATGGCGGGCGTGTTGACTTCGAGATTGGCCTGGGCATGGGCCAGCAGGGTAGCGCAAGCGAAGACCAAGCCGACGAGAAAGCGGGTCATGTTGAAGCCTTTCATTTGGCGGGCGCCGGGGTTGCGGGTTTTGCAGCGGGTGCGGGCGCGCTGCCGTCGCGGCGCAACTGGTACACCTCGTCGATGATGCGGTCGGCCGCGCGTTCGGCGGCGGCGGCGGGGAAATAGACGTTGATGGTCACGCAGGCCGCAGGCGCCTGGGTCAAGGCCAGCACCAGGCCGGCGCGGCGCAGATGTCTCATTGGGTGTTTCATTGGACGATCATTTTCGAATTTCCGTCAATCACGGCGCGGATGCGCTCGAGCATTTCCTGCCAACCGACGAATCGATTGTAACCAACCACGTTGACCGCCGGCACGCCGCCGCCGGCAATGATGGTGTAGCCGCCGCTCGGGCCGGGGCCGACGCCGCCCATTTCGCAGACGCCGTTGACCAGTTTGCACGACAGCCCGAGGCGCGAGTAGCCGAATGAATCGAAAAAGCCCAGCAGGCTCGCCTGGATCGCCGCGCCCGCGCCGGCGCCGCCGATCGAGGAGATGTTCTGCACCGCGCGCTGGCTGATACGTTTCCTGAAATCGCCTGCCGAGGTGGCGATGCGCGCCTCGAACGCGAGCGGCTCCCAGTTTTCCATTTCAAGTCCGATCACGCTCGCGTCCACCTTTCCGCTGATGTCGCCGAATTTCACCGCGCTTGTCATCTCCGCCAAGTCGAGACCGGACAGGCGCAGATTCGCGGCCAGGCGCGGCGTGCGGCCGAACGGGTTGTCGATGCGAATGCCGTCAACCTGCGCGTCGCCGCCGAATACCTTGAACAACAACGCGCCGTCGGCGCTGAAGGTTGACCCCGCAGCGTCCTCGACGTAGCGCATTTGCGGAATCACCGCCGAAATGCTGCCTTTCATCGGGTGCCAGCCAAGCGCGGCGGTCAGGCGCTCCATCGACAGGGGCGTGAACGCGCCGCGCCATTGCGCCTGCCAGCGCCCCGCCGTGCGACCGATATCGATTTCGTTCAAGGCCAGCACGCCGTCCTCGACCGGGATCACCAGGTTTTCGATGCCGAGGCGGCCCGCGCGCACTGCGCCGCGCGCGGCCACGGGGCCAAATCCCAGGTTGCGCAAATGGGCGCGGGTGAAATCGAGCCGGAACGGAGCGGCGCCATTCGTATCGGCGAAGTCGAGCTCGACGCCGGCAATGCCGATATTCTTCGCGAGCGACTGCGCGCCCGCCTGGCGCAGGGTGAGGTTGACATTTTCAAGTGCAGCGCCGCGAGCGGTAGCGCTGACGCTGGCGCGACCGGAGAGAACCAGGTCGCCCATGCCATGCTGGTCGAGCCAGGCTTGCGGCAGAAACGTGCGCAAGCCCGCCAGTTGAAGGTCGCGTGCATAGACCGACCAGGCGCTGATCGTGTTGGCTTGCCAGTCCAGACTGGCGCGAGCCTCGACGCGGCCAACGGAACCGATCGCGAGACGCGCGCTGTCAATTTCCAGCCGCGCACCTTGCAGTCGCCCGGCGGCTTCCAGCGCATGGCCGCCCTCGGCAACGTAGATCGGGTCGACCAGCACCGCGCCGGCCTCCCAAGCGACTCCGATGCGCCAGTTCCAGGCAGCGCCGGCGCGCGTCGCGGCAAGATTGATCCTGCCCGCAAGGTTCTCGCCGGCGATGAGCCCTGCGGCGTTGGCGAAGGCTGCGCCGGTGAGTTCAAGGTCGCCTTCAAGCGTTTCCGCTGACCAGCGCACGCTACCGTTGGCGTGGCCGGCGCTGGGCTTGATTTCGCCCGGCAACCACGGCGCCAGGCGCGCCAGCTGCGCATTGGCAAGCGTCAACGTGAACGCACTGCCGGTTTGCGCCAGCTGCCAGGATTCACCTTTGGGCGCCGTCACCGCGACCTCCAGCGCGCGCCGCGCCGGGGTGTAACTGAACGTCACGCCAAATCGTTCGCCGCCGTCGAAAACGCCGTCAGTGCAGCGCCAGGTACCGCTGCTCCCCTCGAAGGTCGCGCAGACCAGGCTCAGCTTCTCGAACTTCCTTCCGAAGCCTTCCAACAGGCCCAGATCGACACGGGCGCCGCCGCCGCCAGTCCACGCCAGACGCACGTCGCCGGCGCGCCAGCCTTCGCCTTCGATTCCGCCGAGCGCCAGTGTCAGGGATTGCGCGTCGCCGCCGCGGCTGGCAAAGACGCCGGCAAGGAGGGCGATGCAGAGTGCCAGGGCAGAGGCGCATCCCGGCACGGCACGACCCGCGAAGCGCAGTCCGGCGCGGCATGGGCGAATCATGTCGCTGCAGTCCATGCACCATTCTCGCAGGTGCCGGCCTACCCGTGAGAGGGGTCCGTGCGCCCGCACGCAACGCATCGCCCCCGAGTTGGCTGTTGACCTGTCTCATGCAAGTCACTAGCATATACACGATGGGTGCGCAAAACTGGTGCACTTGCAGGGTTTGCCGGATTTTTATCAATATTGAAAAAGCGGATGCTTGCTTGGGAGATGTTGATGGTCAACGGTTTCATTGTGCATGTGTGTGCCGTGTATCACGTCAGCAC
>JAYVST010000767.1:0-5239 GCA_043775255.1 Burkholderiales bacterium | reverse complement strand
TCCTCCCTTGTGCCCGCCCATGCCATCGGCGAGAACGGCGATCACCACGTCTTCGTGCCTCGAGTGGGACGAAAGCGCAACCCGGTCCTGTTGCTCCTTGCGATCGCCGATGTGTTCGGCGCTGGCGAACTCGTATTTCATTGTTTTGATGTGAACGAGCCTGAGCCGATATCCCCATTGACCTCGTTGCGCTACTATACCGCGCCTTTGTTTGCCTTGACACCACTCTGATCGTTTGAACTGCGCGCATGCCTGATTTCTGGCGACATTCCGGCTTTCACTTGAACACTATCGCCGGCAACGGTGTGTGCGTTCCCACCGACGACCTCTTGCGCGCCTATTTCGGCCGGGCCGAAGTAGCTCCCATCGCTGACTCATGTGCGGCAGAGCGTGACCTGTTCGAGCGGTTGATGCTCGATCCGCGCCTGGAAGTAGGGCGGGCAGAACTTGATCGTCTTGCGGATCCGGACACGCGCGCCAACTATGCGATCGTCTTGCGCTTTCGCGATCATCTTCTTGATACCGGCAGCCTGGAGGCGGCGTACAAGAGCCTTTTTGTCGATGAAAGTGGCGCCGCTGCCGACTTTGCGGCGCGCGGACTTCCCCCGATGTTCGCCGACCAGCTGGTGCAGATGATCATGCGCAACATCCTGGACGGTTGTGACAACGGCATGCACGCGCGTGCCGCCGAATTGTTTTTTCGCGAACAGCGCGCGCATATCGAAGATGATCAGGTTGTGCTGGCTGACAGCGAGACCGTGGAAAGCCTGGCGCAGAACAGTGCCGATGCTTCTGAATTCGGAAACATCGGACGGCTCCTCGCGCAGGCGCGCGCCACTACGCGGCCGGTTGAGCTTGCCGTTCTGACAGAAATCAATGCGCATGACTACTGGAGCAAAGACGAGCGCCATGACATGGCACTTCAAGTGGACTTCGGCCGTCCCGGGCTTGCCGCCCTGTGCCGGATTATCGAACTTTGGGTGATGCACTTTTTCCAGGTTGCCGTGCAGGTCGAGCCGATACGGTCCCTGGAAAGCGCGAGAATGCGCTGGTTTGTCGGGCTCGATGCGGTCTCTACCGTTCTGATGAATGATATTTATAATGGCGTTGAGCCGGATGAAGACCTGCGACGCCGCATCATTTGCATGATGCGACTCAAGGCCGATCGGGCGGATTCGGATTCGGCCGACGAGCCGGAGACTTCGATTTACCTTGCGTTGTGCATGGACAAACAATGCAATGTGCGCATGAAGCCGCAAAACCTGCTGGTCAACCTGCCGTTCAGGCGTCGTCTGTGAACAAGGTTGTGCGCGACAAAGACGCTCCCGCCTATTGGGAAGAAGCAAAGCGCGAGTTGATTCGGTGCGACCGTGTCATGCGCCGCATCATTCCCGGTTGCGCGGATTCGATGTTGAGTACGCGCGGTGATCCCTTTGTCACCTTGGCCCGCTCCATCGTCGGACAACAGATTTCGGTCGCGGCGGCGCAAAACATCTGGGAACGACTGCTTGCGGCATTCCCGGATTTTTCCCCCGCACGCGTTGCGCGTGTCCGGGTCGAGCGATTGCGCGATTGCGGTCTTTCGCAACGTAAATCCGAGTACATCCTCGACCTGGCGGCGCATTTCAGGAAAGGGGGCGTGCGCAACGAAGACTGGCATTCGCTTGGGGACGAGGGGGTAGTCGCAGCGCTGACTGAAATTCGCGGAGTGGGGCGCTGGACTGCGGAAATGTTCCTCATTTTCAACCTCATGCGCCCCGACATTCTGCCGGTCGACGACCTCGGCCTGCAGAAAGCGGTCAGCCAGCACTATTTTTCGGGAGATCCTGTCACGCGCAGCGAACTGCGGGAGGTTGGTGCGAATTGGGCGCCTTGGCGTTCGGTTGGTACCTGGTTCATGTGGCGCAGCCTGGATCCAAGGCCCGCGGAGTCCTTAAATTGACCAAGACCGCATTTCTCGAATTCGAACAACCCTTGGCCGAACTCGAAGACAAAATCGAAGAGTTGCGCTTCGCCCAGGATGATTCCGCACTCGACATTTCAGTAGAGATTGAACGCCTGAAAAAGAAAAGCCAGGTGCTGGTGAAGGAAATTTACGCGAAGCTTTCACCCTGGCAAGTCTCCCAGGTTGCGCGCCACCCGCGGCGGCCGTACACGCTTGACTATGTGGACGCCATCTTCACCGAGTTCGAAGAACTGCACGGGGACCGCAGCTATGCCGACGACGCCGCAGTCGTGGGTGGATTGGCCCGCTTCAACGGCAAGGCGTGCATGGTCATCGGTCATCAAAAGGGGCGTGACGCAAAGGAGCGTGCCCGTCGAAACTTCGGCATGCCCCGACCGGAAGGCTATCGCAAGGCTTTGCGTTTGATGCGAACTGCCGAAAAGTTCGGCCTCCCGCTTTTCACCTTCGTCGACACGCCGGGAGCCTACCCGGGCGTCGGTGCGGAGGAGCGTGGCCAGTCCGAGGCGATCGGTCGCAACCTGTACGTAATGTCCCAGCTTGGCGTGCCCGTAATCACTACGGTGATAGGCGAAGGTGGGTCCGGCGGTGCGCTCGCCATCGCGGTCGGTGACCAAGTGTTGATGCTGCAGTATGCAACCTATTCGGTGATTTCCCCGGAAGGATGTGCGGCAATTCTGTGGAAGAGTGCCGACAAAGCCCCCGAAGCTGCGGAGACGCTGGGTATTACCGCCGCAAGGCTGAAAACACTCGGCCTGATCGACAGAATCGTCACCGAACCGCAGGGTGGCGCACATCGTGATCCGGCGCTGGCAGCAGCGAGCCTGAAGAAGGTGCTCGGCGACGCATTGCGGCAGGTATCCGACGTACCTATCGATGCGCTGTTGAAAACACGCTACGAGCGCCTGATGCAATACGGTCGTTTTGAAGAAACAGCGGACTGAATCGGGCGCAGCTTTGCGCGCGAGGGTGCGCGATCGCATCGCCACCCTTCACTCGCATATTGGCGACTCGGAAATTCAAGTCTGCGTAGGATTCTCCGGCGGCCTGGATTCTTCCGTCCTCTTGCACCTGCTCGCTGCTACTGCGGCCGATTGCAAGCTTGTTGTATCTGCCCTGCACGTCAACCATGGCCTGTCGCCAAATGCGGATGCATGGGAGTCGCATTGCGCGAACACCTGTTCGCGTAGCGATATTGCCTTGCAAATTGAACGCCTCAAGGTCAGCCGTGGCCCCGGTCAGAGCCTCGAGGAACAGGCGCGCATCGCCCGCTTTGGTGCTTTTGCAATGTCAAACGCCGCCGTCATCGCTCTGGCTCACCATGCGGATGATCAGGCTGAAACCGTGATCCTGCAGATGCTGCGCGGTGCAGGCCCGAAAGGGTTGGCCGCGATGCCTGAATATTCCGCTACACGAGGAATGCCCGGTGTTTGGCGTCCGCTACTCAATACCCCACATGCAGAGCTTTTGGCCTATGCCAAGGCCTTCGACCTAGGCTGGGTCGAGGATGAAAGCAACCAGGACACGGGCTTTAAACGCAATTTCCTGCGCAGGCGAATTTGGCCCATGCTTGAGGAAGGTTTTCCTGCACCCTCGCGGATGATTGCCCGTGTCGCAGGCCTGCAGGCCGAGGCCGCTGCCCTGCTCGACGAGTTGGCCGATAGCGACCTTGCCGACTTGGTGTGTGCGGATGGACTGGATTGTTTGCGGCTCAAAGCCTTGTCGGCGCGACGGCAGGCAAATCTGCTGCGCCGCTGGATTTCCCGTCATGGGGCCCGCGCTCCTTCAGCGGCGCGCCTGGCCGCGCTTTGCCGGGCCCTTGCGGATACAAGCAATGACACCCGATTGACTTGGAATCATGAAAGTCTCACGGTTTTCCGCCGCCGGGCACGTCTGCTGATCGCAAACCGGCCAGGACCGCCTAACGGCTGACTGGCACAGACATTTCAAGGCGCCTGCCTGCGCTGGAATCAGCACTGCTTTGGTATAATTTCAGATTAACTTGCAACACCCAAAACCTTAATTTATTTGGAGTTTTTGACATGGCTGTAGAACGGACACTGTCCATTATCAAACCAGACGCGGTCGCCAAAAATGTGATCGGGAAAATCTATCAGCGTTTCGAGGAAACGGGGCTGCGCGTGATCGCAGCACGCATGATTCATCTTTCCCGCGCCGAAGCGGAAGGTTTCTACGCGGTACACCGTGAACGCCCATTTTTCAAGGATCTGGTGGACTTCATGATTTCGGGGCCCGTCATGGTGCAAGCGCTTGAAGGAGAGAATGCCATTCTCAAGAACCGAGACTTAATGGGTGCGACAGACCCGAAAAAGGCGGCACCTGGCACGATTCGAGCGGATTTCGCGGATTCGATCGACGCCAACGCCGTGCATGGCTCGGACGCCGCAGACACCGCACGCAACGAGATCGCCTATTTCTTTCCGGCACTCAACGTCTACTCGCGCTGAACGTTTCGGACATGGCCACCAATCTTCTCGACCTTGACGCCGACGGGCTCAGTGCCTGGCTGGCGGCGCGCGGCGAGAAGCCGTTTCGGGCGCGCCAGTTGATGAAATGGATGCACCAGGCCGGCATCAATGACTTTGACAAGATGACCGATCTGGCAAAGTCTCTGCGCGAGACATTGCACGCCGACGCAACGATCGCGGCGCCGCCAATCATCGGTGACCGTCTGGCCGGGGATGGTACCCGCAAGTGGCTGCATGACGTCGGCAACGGCAATGCCGTCGAGGCGGTATTCATTCCGGAAGCGGAGCGCGGCACGCTGTGCGTCTCCACACAGGCGGGATGTGCGGTTAACTGCACTTTTTGTTCGACTGGCAAGCAGGGATTTTCGCGCAACCTCACTACGGCGGAGATCGTCGGGCAATTGTGGAGCGCAAATCGCTTGCTGCGTGACGCAACGACTGAACGACCGGTGACCAATGTCGTTTTCATGGGGATGGGTGAGCCCCTGCTGAACTTCGACAATACGGTAGCAGCCTTGCGGGTCATGCTTGACGACAATGCCTACGGTCTGTCGCGCAGGCGTGTGACGATATCGACTTCGGGCGTGGTGCCGATGATCGACAGGCTCGCCGACGAATGCCCGGTCGCGCTTGCCGTCTCCCTCCACGCGCCGAATGACAGCCTGCGCGACACGCTGGTGCCCCTGAACCGGAAGTACCCGCTCGCGGAGCTGTTTGCGGCGTGCCGGCGCTACGTGACGCGGGCGCCGCGCGACTTCGTGACCTTTGAGTACATCATGCTCGAAGG
>JAYVST010000766.1:0-12007 GCA_043775255.1 Burkholderiales bacterium | reverse complement strand
CGGCCATGCGCGGCAACATCGCAGAGGCCAGTGCTACAGCGGTGCAACGGCTGGAGCGGGCCGGCGCCGTGGTGTTCGCCAAGACCAACGTGCCGGTGCTTCTGGCCGACTGGCAGAGTTTCAATCCGGTCTATGGCACTACCGTCAATCCATGGGATGCGTCGCGTACGCCGGGCGGTTCTTCGGGTGGCGCCGCGGCCGCACTCGCGGCCGGGCTGACCGGGCTTGAGATCGGCAGCGACATCGGCGGCTCGATCCGCAATCCGGCCCATTGCTGCGGGGTCTACGGCCACAAGCCCAGCTACGGCATCGTGCCCACCACCGGCCATGCGTTGCCGGGCCACACTGTTGCACTGGACATCAATGTCGCCGGGCCGATGGCCAGGAGCGCGGCCGATCTCGAGCTGGCGTTGAAGGTGCTGGCGGGGCCGGATGAACGCCAGGCGAGAAGCTGGTCACTGGGTTTACGGCCGGCGCGCCAACGCAGCCTTGCCGACTTCAGGGTTGCGGTGGTGACCGATTCGAAGGTTGCCCCGGTGGACGACAGTGTTCGCACGCAGCTTGATGCGCTCGCGCGCTTCCTCGTGGCCGGCAGGGTGCGCGTGAGCCGCACGGCGCGGCCCGCGCTGCCGGAGGCGGAGGTCTACACGTTGTATGTGCACCTGCTGCGCGCGGCCACCTCGGCGATCCAGGCTGATCCAGAGACGATTGCCCGCATGATTGCCGACACCGAGCGCCTCCAGCCGGACGACCATAGCTATCCGGCCGAACAGCTGCGCGGCAACACCATGCGCCATCGCGACTGGCTCATCGCCTGCAACCGCCGGCAGCAGTTGATGCATGCCTGGACCGAATTCTTCGGCAGCCACGACCTGCTGCTGTGCCCGGCCGCGCCGGTGGCCGCTTTTCCGCACGACCATGCCGGCGAACGGGCGACGCGCACGGTGGAGGTCAACGGCCACCGGCGCCCGGTCAACGAGCATCTGTTCTGGGCCGGCTATTCCGGCATGTTTTACCTGCCTTCAACGGTCGCGCCGCTCGGCCGCTCGCCCGCCGGCCTGCCGATTGGCGTGCAGATCATCGGGCCACCCGGCGCGGACCTTGCCTGCATCCGCTTCGCCCGCTTGCTGGAACTGGCATATTGCGGCTTCGAGCCGCCGCCCGGGTTCGATCCCTGACCGCGAATACACCACTCGAAAGGAACATCGCATGCCCCGTATCGTCCGCACCCTGCTCGCGCTGGCCGCCGCTTTCTGGATCGCCGCCGCCGGCGCGCAGTCCTGGCCGGCCAAGCCGATCCGACTGATCGTGCCGTTCGGCGCCGGCGGTTCCACCGACATCCTCGCGCGCACCCTGGGGCAGCGCTTAGGCGAGTCCCTCGGCCAGTCCATCCTGGTGGAAAACCGGCCCGGCGCCAATACCATCATCGCCTATGAGGCCACCCTGAATTCACCCGCCGACGGCTACACCCTGCTGATGGAAGGCTTCAACGGCTTAGTGCTCAACCCCAACCTGTATGCCAAGCTGCCCTACGACGCCGAGAACGACTTTGTCGGCGTAGGCCTGGTGGCCACCTCCGGCTTTCTGGTGGTGGTCAATCCTGACTTGCCGGTGCGCACCCTGGCCGAATTCGTCACCTACGCGCGCGCCAATCCGTCGAAGGTCAACCTTGCCTCGGCCGGCATCGGCAACAGCACTCATGTGGCCGCCGAGATGTTTCTCTCCGCTGTCAAGCTCAAGCTCGCGCACGTGCCCTACAAGGGCAGCACCGCCGCCCTGCCCGATCTGGTCAACGGCCGGGTGCAAGTGATGTTCGACACGCCGATCACCTCCATGCCTTTCGTCAAGTCCGGCAAGCTGCGCCCTCTGGCGGTGTCGGGCAGCAGACGCCTGGCCGCCATGCCGGAGATTCCCACCATCGCCGAGCTCGGCTATCCCGGCTTCAATGCCGGCACCTATTACAGCGTCGCCGCGCGCCGCGGCACCCCGCCCCAGATCATCGAGCGCCTGTCGCAGGAAATCCGCCGCATCAGCGCAATGCCCGATCTTGCGGCCACGTTCGCCCCGCAGGGCATCGACATGTCGCCCGGCTCGGCCGAGGAGCTCGGTGCAATGCTCAAGGCGGACCGCGCGCGTTTTTCGAAAGTGATCAAAGACGCCGGCATCGCCATCGAGCAATGATCGTCATTGAGCAATGATCGTCATGCAGATCTAACCAGGAGAGTCGCAAATGAAAAAAATCATGTTGCCTGCAGTGGCAAGCCTGCTCATGGGCGTGTCGGCGCTTGCCGCTGCCCAGGCGTATCCCAACAAGCCGGTGCGCGTGATCGTGCCCACGGTGCCCGGCCCGCTCGATGCGTTTGCCCGCGCCGTGCTGGAAAAAGTGACCGACCGCGTCAAGCAGCCGTTCGTGATCGAAAACCGCCCGGGCGCGGGCGGCAATGTCGGCGCCGAGGTGGTGGCCAAGGCCGCGCCCGACGGATACGCGATCCTGTTCGCCATCGACACCACGTTCACGGTCAACCCGTCGATCTACAAGAAGATGCCGTTCGACCCGGTCAAGGACTTCGTCACCATTTCCGTGCCCGTGACCTATAGCCAGCTGCTGGCGGTCAACAACGGCGTCAAGGCCAATTCGGTGGCCGAACTCGTTGCCCTGGCCAAACAGCGCAAGCTCAGCTATGCCACTGGCGGCAACGGTTCGCCCAGCCACCTCACCATGGCCGCCTTCCTGGCCACCGCGGGCATCGAGATGACTCATATTCCCTACAAGGGCACCGGGCAATCGGTGATCGATGTCGCCGGCGGACAGGTCGATTCGATTTTCGCGGTTGTCACCGGCATCCTGCCGCAGGTCAAGGCGGGCAAACTGCGCGCGCGGGCGGTGTCGAGCCAGCAGCGCTCGCCGCAGGCGCCGGAGGTGGCCACCATCGCCGAGAGCGGCTATCCGGGCTTCAACGCCACGTTCTCTTTCGCCGTGATGGCGCCTGCCGGCGCCTCCGACGACATCGTGCGCCTGCTCAATCGCGAGATCATCGCGGCGCTGGCCTTGCCGGAAGTGCAGGAGAAAAATCGCGGCTGGGATTTCGTGCCGACCGGCCTGTCGCCGCAGCAGTCCGCCGCCTGGATCGCCGAAACCCGTGCCAAATGGGCCGGCGTCATCGCGCGTGCCGGTATCACCATTGAATGACAGGGTTGAAAGGCCGGTGTGGCGGGATAGTCGGCGGAGCGGCTCCCTATGATGCGTTCATGAACGACAGCCTTCCGCCGCCGAAGCCGGCTACGGCTTCGCTTCCGCGTACCTCGCTCGGGCGCGACCATGCGTCGCTGTCCGAGCAGGTGGCACGCGAACTGCGCCGCGCCATCCTCACCCGTCGGCGCAAGCCCGGCGACCGGTTAGTCGAGGATCGCCTCTCCGAAGAGATGGGCGTCTCGCGCGTACCGATCCGCGAAGCGTTGCGGGTGCTGGCCGCAGAGGGCTTGGTCGAGGTGACGCCGCGCCGCGGCGCCTCGGTTGCCAACGTGTCGCCGGAAGTCGCGCGCGACTTGGTCGAGGTGCGCGCCACTTTAGAGGGCCTCAATGCGCGCCTGGCGGCACGCCACAACGAAGGCGCTGTCATTGCCGAACTCGGACGGGTGCTGGAAGAAGGCAACGCTGCGGCCCGCTCGCGCGATCTTGACGATCTGGTGCGCCTGAACGGCGAGTTTCACGACAAGCTGGCCGAAGCCGGCCGCAACAGCATCCTGTGGGACATCATGCGCAGCCTGCGCGAGCGCACCAGCCTGGTGTTCGCGGCCAATACGGCCGGGCGCGCCGAGCAGGACTGGGAGGAGCATTCGCGCATCCTCGCGGCCGTGATCGACGGCGACGAGGATCTCGCATCCGTGCTGGCCACGCGCCACGTGCACCGCGCCGCCGAGTTCGCATTTGCCGCCGAGACGTCCGAAACGACGGAAGTTCCGCCGGCCGCCTGATACGCGGAGCGGCTGAACCGTCGCGTATGGGCGGCGTGACCGCGCCTTTGATTGCGCGCCGCCTGCGGGTTTTCTCGCTGGTCGCGCAGCCCGAGCGCACGGGCGCAAGCGCGCAAGCGTGCGCGGGCGCAAGCGCGTCGGGACGCTCAATAGCTGGCCGACATCCCCGCTCGCACGTCGTTCTGGATACCGTAGGGCGCGATCGGGTAGCGCAAACCGTTTTTCGCCAACGCCTTCATGCCGTCGATGGCGATCGGCAGGAAGCGCGGCGGCAGCGCCATGAGCATTTCCTCGTCCGGCACGCCGCCATAGCGGCGCTCGGCGAAACAGGGCAAGGACAGGCTGGGCTCACCCGTGGAAAGCGCGCGGCCCCAGGAATCGGCACAGGCGGTTTCACCCACCACGCTCCAGTCGAAGCGCTTGTAGCCCTTGTACTGCAGGCCGTTGATGAAGATGATCATCTGCCCCGGCGTGCCGTAGATCAGGCAGATGTCGGGCGGATCGAGCCTGCCGGAGGCGAGCGGGGACACGGCCATCGCCTGGAAGCGGCCCGCCGGCACCACGGCCAATGCTTCTTGCCGTTTGCGTGCGTCTTCAGCGGTGGCGTGCCATACGCCGACGTAGTTCTTGCCGCTTTTCCATTCGTCGTCCTGCGGCCCCAGCCCGATCACCGCGCGGCATTGCGCCCCCACGAGGTCCTCTGCGGTGATGCCGACGGTCCAGCCTAAGCGCGCGGCCATGCCCACGATCTGGTCGGTGGTGTGGATAGCGGCAGGGCGGCGTAGTTTCGGAACGGCCTTGAGATCGTCGGCCGCTTCGAACATCTTCATGCCGATCGGCGTGGTTTTCAGGCGCAACAATGCATTAAGGTCGGCCACCAAGGCTGGCCAGTCGTAAGTCGCGGTGATCTCGGTCATGGCTCCCCCGTTTGTCATAAACGAGGAGGCATCATACCGATCCCGACCCGCAACCGTTCCACTGAGGGCGGGAGCCGGCTTGTCAGGTGCGTGTCACCTGCGCAGGTGGTTGCGGCGGGCCCAGGCCTGCATGCGGTGTTCGAGGTCGGCACAATCGGCGGCGCCGGCCAGGTAGCTTTCCAGTTCCCAGTCCACCGGGTGGAGGAAATGCCGCAGCCAATGTTTAATCGAGGCAATCATGATGTTCCCAGTGAGAATGAAATGCGGGTTGCGGAAGCGGTTCAGACGCGGCGCACGTGGCTAGGTGCGCTGGCCAGCCCGCCTTCGATGCGCGCGGGGCCCAGGTTGAGACGGGCAGCCAGCGCGAACATGGTGTCGACCAAGCGCTCGGCACTGATCCAGTGAGCCCGAACGACTGCGACATCGGCTTCGTTGAGGCCGGTTTGCGCAAGCCACGGTCCGACCGGTGAGGGGGTGATGATGGGGGCAGAGGTATTCATGGCGGTGTCCTTAGAGGTATTCATGGCGGTGTCCTTTCAGGACGTTTGTTTTGCGATGCACCATAATGGTGATTGCAAAAAAGTAACGATGATTCAATCATCTCAACGTGTATGTGACCTACATTGGGCCGATATTGTTGCAACGCAACAGATAATTTATAATCATCGACATCGCAAGAAAATCTAAAGCCGGAATCCAATGCCCAGACCACTGCCGCCACTCAATGCATTGCGTGCGTTCGAGGCTGCGGCGCGCCATCGCAGCATCCGCCGCGCGGCGCTGGAGCTGCACGTCACCCCGGCGGCGATCAGCCAGCAGGTCAAGTTGCTCGAGGATTACTTAGGCGTGCAGCTTTTTCAGCGAGTCAATCGCGGGTTGACCTTGACGCCCGAGGCCGAGGCGTCCGTCGCGCGCCTGCGCGAAGGCTTCGACGCATTGGCCGGCGCGGTCGAACTCATGCATGCGCAGCACCGGGTCGAACGGGTGCGTGTCGGTGCCGCGCCCACATTCGCCGGCAAATGGCTGGCGCCGCGCATCAGCGGCTTTTGCAGCGCCTTTCCAGACACCGACGTGCGCATCGCCGCTGATGCGCGCTTCATCGATCCGCGCCAGCCGGCGTCAGACACCGGCTTCTCGCGCCCCGGCGCGGGCGGCGACGATTTCGACATCGCCATCCGCTTCGGCGCCGGCGCATATCCCGGCTGGCGTGTCGACAAGCTGTTCGATGTGGCGGCCACGCCCTTGTGCAGCCCGCGCCTGATGGAAGGGCCGCACCCGCTGTGCAGTCCGGCGGATTTGCGCCACCATACTCTCCTGCACGACGATACCGTTTCGTTCGAACAGGGCGGCGTCGACTGGAACACCTGGCTCAAGGCGGCCGGCGTGCGCGATATCGATACTCACCGGGGAGCGCGCTTCAACCATGCGGTGCTGGCGCTGGAAGCGGCGCAGGATGGCACCGGTGTAGTGTTGAGCTACCCGCAGCTGGCCGCCGCCGACCTCGCGCGGGGCCGCTTGATCGCGCCTTTCGATCTCGAACTACGGGTCGATTTCTCCTACTACGCGCTAAGCGCGGAAGATGGTAGCGTGCAGCCGCGGGTGGCGGCTTTTCGCGACTGGCTCATTGCAGAGGCTGGCACGCGCCCCGGATTCCATTGATCGAAGACTCCGCATGCTGTCGAAAGCCTGCTGGCTGCGCAGCAGTGCCGCTATTTGACATCGACCGACGGGCCCGAACGCGCCGTCAGCCGGACGCGCAGTCAGCCGAGCGCGCCGGCCTGGCGCAACGCGGCGAGTTCCGCGTCGCCCAGCGCCAGCACTTCGCGCAATATCTCTTCGGTATGCTGGCCCAGGGTCGGTGACGGGCTGCGCACATCGCCCGGTGTGACCGACAGGCGAATCGGCGGGCCCACCATTTTCATCCTGCCGGCGGCGGGATGCTCCGATTCCACCAGCGCGCCGCGCGCGGCCACCTGCGGGTGGGCCACCACTTCGGCAAGGTTGTTGATGGCGCCCATCGGCACGCCGTTGCCGACCAGAATCTTTTCCCATTCCTCGTAGCTGCGGGTGAGGAACACCGCCTGCAGTTCGGCGATCAGCGCCTCGCGATTGATGTCGCGTTTGCGATTGGTGTTGTAGCGCGGATCGTTGGTCATGTCCGGCCGGCCGATCAGCGGGCAGAACGCTTCCCACAGCTTTTCGCTGCCCACCGCCAGCGCCAGATCGCGCGTTCTGGTCTTGAATGTCTGGTAGGGCAGAAGCGCCTTGTAGGCCGTACCCATCGGTGCGGGTAGCACGCCGTCTGTGAGGTAGCTGCCGATCATGGTGCCGAGCAGGCTCAACTGTCCTTCGAGCATCGACACGTCCACGTACTGGCCGACGCCGGTTTTTTCCTTCACCCGCAGCGCCAGCATGATGCCGAAGGCCGCGTTCATGCCGGCGGTGAGGTCGGCGATCGAGGTGCCGGCGCGTGCGCCGCTCGAGCCGGCCTCGCCGGTCACGCTGATCATGCCGCTTTCGGCCTGAACGATCAGATCGAGCGCGGCGCGGTCGCGATACGGCCCGTCCTGGCCGAAACCGGAGATCGAGCAGAACACGATACCGGGGTTGCGCTTCTTGAGCACCTCATAGCCCAGGCCCAGGCGGTTCAACACATCGACGCGATAGTTCTCCAGCAGCACGTCGCACTTCTCCGCCATGCGCAGAAAGGTTTCGCGCCCGTGCGGATTCTTGAAGTCGAGCACCATGCCGCGCTTGTTGCGATGCAGGCTGGTGAAGTACGCGGTCTCGCCGCCCGGCAGGGGCGAACCCCAGGCACGCGAAATGTCGCCGCGCTCGGGCGGCTCGATCTTGAACACCTGCGCGCCATAGTCGGCCAGCATGGTCGAGCAGAACGGACCGGCCAGGGCATGGGACAGGTCGAGGACCTTGACGTCTTCTAAGGGATAGCGCACGTTGGGTTGGGATTTTGTTGTGGGAAGGGTGAGATTCTACGTGCGTGTCACCAGCATCTCGCCTAGCAGGCGTTCTATCCAACCCCGAAGCTGCCCTTCCAACTCGGTGCGGTCGACGACCAGAATCACAGTGGCATGACCGAAGCGCACTTTGTCTTCCAGAATCTGGCACGCCGAAGTCAGGAGCTTGAAGGTTTTGCCCGAGCCTTGTGTGTGCCAAATCAGGCCGCGTTTCTTGGCGGGGTCAAGGCGGCGCTCCAGGATCGCGTCGATGGCCCGTCGCTGGTGCTGGCGCAGGTTGGATTTGCGCGTCTCGCCGTCCTGCATGTAGTACAAGATTCAGTGCTGAAGCGTGCGCAGGAAGTCGGTCGGCTCGAAGAACGCCTGCACCGCGAAGCGGTAGCTCTCTTCGGGCGTTTGCTTCCAGCGCGCCATCTCGCGCCGGTTGGCGTTCCATGTCACCCCGTACCAGTAGTCCAGCAGGTGCGTGACGTTGAAGAGTTGTGGCGCCGCGAGCAACTCGGGTGTCTCCAGTTCGTACCGGCGAAGCTGCTTGATCGCACGTTCGATGGCATCGCCATCCTTCGGGTTCTTGTGCTCGACGATGCAGACAGGCAACCCGTTAACGACAAACCTGACATCGGCGCGATTGCGCTTGGCACGCGCGTGCGGTTTGCTCACCCTCTCACATGTCACGTAAATCGCGTTGTTGGCCAAGGTCTCAAAGTCGATCAGGGTTCCCGGACGGCGGCGTTTCTCGGCTTCGTCGTACCACTGCTGCCCGCTGTGCATCCACGCCAAAATCTCGCGGTTGCCCTCGATATTAGAGGGCAGTGCGTCAAGCCGCTCGACAATCGAGCGCACCATGTCGGCCGTGAGCCACGAGTTGAACTCGGCCAGCTTGGTTTCAAGCACGCTACGAAAGAAGGTGCCGGCCACGCCACCACGCATGGCCTGCGCATCCTTGTCCGTGACCGCAGTCCAGCCGATCTCCACGGCGTGGTTGATCATCGGGAACTGGACGGTGCCTGCTTCACTGATCTTCAGCGGCGTCCCAACCAGGTTCGCCAAGTATTCTGGCGGCGGCCCTTCCTCCGCGCGTAGAACGGTCATTTGACAGACTTCCCGAGCTTGGGTGCCAGCTTCGGCAACTTTTTCTGCTCGGCCTTGATGCGCCGCTCCAGCTTCTTCAAGTCCTCGGCCGGTGGCAATTGTTCCGGGAAGATATCTCGGTCGGTCAGGAGCTTGCGGACGTCACGATTGTTCTTCACGTGCTCGTGCGTGATATTCGGTTCACTGCGCAAGTCCTGCTGCTTGACCTGTGTGTTTGTGATCTCGTTGGCGAAGTCCTTGGCCTTGATGGTGATCGTGGGTAGAAAATCGGCGAGCGGGCGGCCCTCGGGTGCGTCAAGGCGGTCCTTCATGTTCTGCGTTGTAAGACCGCCGAATAGTGCCGCATCGCCCTTGCTAAGAATGCGGCCAAAGCCCTGGCTGTCGATGCCGCGCTCGTACAGCACGCCTGACAGCTCCTTTTGCGACAGTGTCAGTTTCTCTCGCGCTTGTACCCGCTCCCATTCGGCAATGCGCGTCTCGATCAGCTCTTGTTTGCGCGTCTGCACAGCGAAGTAGGTCATCGCAAAGGCGATGGTGTCCTTGCGCGGGTCTCCGTTCTGTGCGATCAGATAGCAGGCGTAACGGGTCAGCGCCAGGTCTTCCACCGGCCGCTGTGTGCCGGAGCCTATGCCGACCATTTTGCTGACGTCAGCAAAATGGTCATCGACCGCCTGCCCGGCGTTGGCACAGGCCAGCCTCGCCTTTTCGATTACCGCCTCGAAGTTGCGCCATTGCGTATAGCCAAGAAGTGCCTGTAGCTCCCGTGCGAGCCAGTACTCCACGTCATCGCACTTGTGCGCGCAATCTTCGAAGCTCTTGTGAAGCTTGTGGATCAATTCCCTTTTCACGTGGTGGCCTTTTCTGTAGTGAGATATTCGGGCAGCACGGATAGGTCAAGCCGGTCAACGGAAATCTCGCCGTTCATTTAATTTGACGTATCTCATAGATTGGTTCCTCGCATTGTTACGGGCATTTCTTTTGATGCCTTGGGGACCGTGGTCTTGATCACTTCGTGCTCGACCAGGGCGTTCATCAGGTTGCGTAGCATCGCATGGCGGTACTCGTAAGTGCGATTGAGTTTGCAGACACCGTGCTATCTGGGATATACACGATTGAACCTAGTTTCCTCACTTGGGCGGCTGTTGGGAAGCGCAAACCTAGACTGGCGGCGGGTTTCGGAGAGAAATGAGGAGACAACGGATGGGTGGGCGCAAATTGGCGATGGCGGAGCTGTGGCGGCGGCGTTTCCGGAAGAGAACGACAGGTCGGTTGAGGGGGCGGAAAAGGCGATACGGGTGCAGACGCCCGGAGGGGTGTTCTCGGTACGCTGGGATGATCGGGGCAGCGCGACGGCGTTGGGGCAAATGGCGTTTTTCGCCGAGTATTTCGAAGCCACAGGGCTGGTCGAAAGGTGGAAGGAGAGTTATCCGCTGCGCTATAGCAGCCCGAACGCACCGGCGTTGGTTGACGTGCTGGGAACCTGGATGCTGTCGATTCTGGGCGGCCAACGCCGCTACACATGTTCAAGCGATACAGCTCATCCGCGCACAGCGGCGATACGCGATATGTCGTGAATCGCAAATTGCGATTGAGCGATGAGATCGGTGATCTTTTCGAGCCTTGCTCGCCCGGAGTCCAGACTTTCCAGCACGATTCTCGGCTTCAGTCCGAGATAGACCACGGCAAACAACAGAGGGCGCAACAGTGGATAGAAGGCTTTATCGAACGGGCAATTGATGAAGACATTTCGACTGAACGCCGTTGCGCGGAATGTCAGGCCTTGTCGCGCATTGGAAACGGATCGGGGCCGTAGCTGTTGCGTTCCTTGATAGTCCCATCCCGTCCATGAACATACAACTCAGCATGACCGCGTCTGGCCGCGTCGCGTCCAAAACGAACGGCTTCAGCCTGAGTGCCGAAGATTCTGGAGGCACGTGTCACGCCTGAATTCTTGACCGCCCAGCCTCCGCTCGGGTTTGGGACACCATGTTTGCTGGCCTTGGTCATGGCGACATTTCCTGACTGCACAGGGGCAAAATGAGTCCACTGCAGATCGGCCCGCCGGTCACGTCGCCCTTGTCGCGACGTCGATTT
This sequence comes from Burkholderiales bacterium, assembly GCA_043775255.1. Classification (GTDB taxonomy): domain Bacteria; phylum Pseudomonadota; class Gammaproteobacteria; order Burkholderiales; family JAEUOS01; genus JAEUOS01. Next base: position 954 of record JAYVST010000766.1, on the reverse strand, counting down.
GGCGGCCGGTTGAATGCATGCGGGCAAGCCAGTCACCCGCGTCATTCCATCTTCGCTCCCGAGCGCCGGATCACTTCCTGCCATTTCGGAATCTCTCTTTTCACCAGCGCCGCGAAATCGGCCGGTGACCCCGGAGATGCCTCGAAGCCGAGGGCAAAATAGGTGTCCTTGATAGCCTGCGAATTGAGGGCCTTGTTCATTTCCGCATTCAGGCGCGCGAGGAGGTCTGCGGGCAATCCGGTCGGGGCGATCAGGCCACCCCAGGCCAGGGTCTCATAGCCGGGCACGCCCGATTCCGCAATCGTCGGCAGATCGGGAAACGAGGGCGAGCGCTTCAGCCCGGAGACGGCAATGCCGCGCACCCGGCCGCTTTTGGCGTGCGTGCCGACCGACGACAGGTTGTCGAAGATCAGATCGGCCTGCCCGCCGATCAGGTCGGTGATCGCCGCAGGGCTGCCGCGGTAGGGCACGTGCAGCATGTAGGTGCCGGTCATGGCCTTGAAGAGTTCGCCACCCAGATGCCCGGTGTTGCCGGCGCCGCCGGAGGCCATGACCAGCTTGCCGGGGCTTTTCTTCGCCAGCGCGATGAGGTCCTTGACCGTCTTCACCGGCAGGTTGTTGTTGACCGCCAGCATGTTCTGCACGGCGCCTGCCATGCCGATCAAGGACAGGTCGCGCTCGACGTCGTAGGGCAGTTTGGCGATCATGAAGCGGTTGGTGGTGAGCGAGCCGATGTTGCCGTAGCCGATCGTGTAGCCGTCCGGCGCCGATTTTGCGATGGCTTCGGTGCCGACGGTGGCGGACGCGCCGGGCCGGTTGTCGATGACGATGGCCACCCCCAGGCCCCTGGCCATTTCCTGCATCAGCGGGCGCATGATGTTGTCGGGCGAAGAACCCGGTGCATACGGCACGATGGCTTTGATCGGTCGTTCGGGCCAGGCAGCAGGTGCAGGG
>JAYVST010000765.1:0-2027 GCA_043775255.1 Burkholderiales bacterium | reverse complement strand
GGCATGGCGATCGCCTTCGTCGGTGCCGATCGCGCCTCACCGATCAGCCGCGCGATGGCGGCCACGCTGGCTTGGATCGGCGCCGCCATCTCCTTGAATGTCCTGGTTGCCGAACCCATGCACGCCCGCCACGAAGTGCCGTTGTGGGGCGGCTTGTTCGCGTTGCCGGAAACGCTAGCGTTCATCTGCGCGCTCGAATGGCTGCAGCGACTATTGCGAACCGGAACGTCCGACAGCACCCGCGCCGACCTGCTGCTGCGGTTGGCGCAAGGATTGGCGGTCTTCTACGGCCTGGTTTCGCTGGCCATGCCGCAGACGCGTGCGCATCAATTCATCAACCTATTGCGGCACGACACTTCCCATGCGATGCACGCCCCGGACTACACGGCCTTCCTGGTGCTCGCCACGCCGCTGGCGGGTTCGCTGCTGCTGGCGGTTCTCGCCGGTCTCCTCACGCATCGGCACAAGCCCGCCGACCAAGCCGAAGAGATGCGTGGGCGGCATTTCCTGGCCGGCGCCCCATTGCTCGCGCTTGCCATGATTCTCCCGGTTCACGCGGCGCCCTTTGCCGCCGCGGCCGGATTGCTCATATTCCTGATCGGTGCCGTCAAGTATCACGTAAGTCAGGGGCAGCGCGCGCAATTCATGTCGCGTTTTCTGGCGCCGCAAGTGGCGAGCATGGTGGCACGCCACGGGCTTGCAAGCGCGCTTCGCGTGCGCACGCTCGACATTTCCATTGTCTACCGCGACCTGCGCGGGTTTACCGCGTATTCGGTCGCGACCTCGCCCACGCATGTCATCGAAGTTCTGCGCGAGTACTACGACGCCGTCGGCGCCGCGGCCGCGGCCCATGGCGGCACAATCAAGGACCAGGCCGGTGACGGCGTGCTGATATTGATCGGCGCACCGGCGACGTTCGCCGACCATGCCGCACGCGCACTCGATCTCGCGCGGGAAATCATGCGGCGTGGCCTGGCAATCACCCAGCGCCGCTCGGACGGGGACTTGCATCTGGGAATCGGCGTCGGCGTCACCAGCGGGTCGGTTGCGGTGGGCGTGATCGGGAGCTTGTCGCGCCTGGAGTACACCGCGGTCGGTCCGGCGGTGAACCTGGCGGCGCGCTTGTGCGCGGCGGCCGGCCATGGTGAAATCTTAGTCGCGCCCGAAACCCTGAACCTGGCGTCGTCCTCCGGCTCGATCCATGAAATCGAAAGCGCGCGCGAGTTGCTGCTCAAAGGCTTCGAGGGGCTTTCGCACTGTTTCATGTTGAAGCCGATGGCGCAATCCCGGACCGCGGCATGATCGCGGCATTCACCTGGCTTGCGCTGGCGACCGGCCTGAACCTTGCGTGGGAGTTCGCGCAATTGCCGCTATATAAACTGGCAGCGGGAGTCGACCCGACAACCGCTGTATTGCACTGTACCGCCGGCGACGCCCTGATCGCGGCAGTTGCTTACGCTGCCGTGACGCTGGCGCTGCGTACGCCGCACTGGAGCACGCGGCGGCCGGTCGCCGGTACGACGCTTTTCATCGCGCTTGCCACCGCCTACACGATCGAGAGCGAACTGCGCAATCTCACCCGCGGTGCCTGGGCCTATGCGGATGCGATGCCGACGCTCGCAGGTGTCGGCGTATCGCCCCTCGCGCAATGGTGGCTGATTCCCACCATCGCCACATGCGCATTTCGGGTACTGCGTCGAAGCGAAGCGTCGTGACCCACCGCATCTCCGCCGTTAGCAAGCGCGGGGCATCGGCAATCGACCGGCTTGCGAAAAATCGCTTGACCTGTGAGCAGCACCCGAGTTGCAGAATCACTTTGCGACGTGGACGTTTCCCGCGGTCGGATCGTCAAAATCAAGGTTACTACGCAGGTTGGTCATTACAAGGGCGCGTGCCGTGGCCGCCTGGCATCGCTGCGACATACTGGAGAAGGAGTGTTTCATGAGCGGATATGCACAACTGGTTGCCGACACCCGCAAGGCATTGATCACTGAAGGCGCACAAACCATCGCGCGGTTCAACGTGAC
>JAYVST010000764.1:0-1899 GCA_043775255.1 Burkholderiales bacterium | reverse complement strand
GTGCTCGATGTTCATCGAGTTCAGGATCGGCCGCATGGTCCTGCACACCATCACCTGCCCAAGCTGGAAATCCCCCAGGGTGCCGCGTTCCGAAATCATCATCAGCAACGGGATCTGGTAGGGCACCACCAGCGATGCCAGTGCGTTGGGCAGCGTTGCGAAACCGCTGGTCTGCATCAGAACGATGCCGCGCAACCCGGCCATGTAGGCCCCGGTGACGATGCCGACCGCCTCTTCCTCGCGTGCCGGGCAGGCGACGGTGAAGTAGTCGTCCGCATGGATGCGCGTGGTCAGGGGCGCGAGCACCTTGTCGGGAACATAGGTCTACAGCTTGACAGCGTTGGCCTTCAGCACGCGGATCACGGTTTCGTCCCAGGACTCACCGGTCCCGGTGACTGCCGCTTCAGACATCATGATTCTCCTGGTGGACGCAGGGGCGGCGGACCTCGGGGATTTTGCAGGTTGTTTCAGGTCGATGGCATTGCGCCGTGCCGTTGCGGCTTCTGCACGCGTGCTCAATCGAACTTCGCACCGCTGAGCTTGACGATCTCGGTCCAGCGCCTGAGCTCTTCGGCGCCGATTTTCGCGTAGGCCTCCGGCGCGAGTGGCTCCTTCTCCACACCACTGGCCTCGAGCAGCTTCGCGTACTCCGGCGTTCTGATGATCCTGGAGATCGAGGCCGTCAACCTGGCGGCGGCAGGTTCGGGAATCCCGGCGGGCGCCACGATCGCCTGCTTCGAGGTGATTTCGGCGCCGACGATACCCGCCTCCGCCAGCGTTGGCACATCGGGCATCACGCCGGAGCGCACCGACCCGGTGACTGCAAGTGCCTTCAGCTTGCCGGACGCGATCAGCGGCACGGCCGTCGGCAGCGCCGTCATGGCGATGTTGACGTGACCACCGGCGGTATCGGCGATCGCCTGTGCGCCGCCCTTGTACGGCACGTGGCGCAGCTTGATGCCGGCGCGCGACGCAAACAACTCCGGCCCGAGATGGGTGGAGCTGCCGACACTTGCCGAGGCATAGGTCACCATGTTTGGCCGATCTTTCGCATATTCGACGAGTTGCCGGATCGAGTTGACGTTGAATGCCGGCGCTGCGACGAGCACCAGGAATACCTGATTCAACCCGACCAGGATGCGGAAGTCCCTGACCGGGTCGTACGGGACTTTCTCGTAGAGCGCCGGGTTGGCGTACAGACCGGAATAGGTCAGCAGCAGCGTATGACCGTCCGGCGGTGCGGCCAGGAACTGGGTGACGCCGAGGATGCCGTTGGCGCCGCTCTTGTTGTCGACGACGACATTGACGTTGAACTCGCGGGCCATCTCGTCGGCGATGAAGCGCGCCGTCAGGTCCGAGGTGGTCGCGACCGATGTCGGCACGATGATGCGGATCGGCCGATTCGGAAACTCCTGGCCGGGGACCCCGGTGCACACCAGGGCCGACATTGTTGCGACGACGATTTTCGCCAACAGGTTCATGGATGTCTCCGCAGCGTGTCAGCCAATCGTGCCCGCGTCCCGTGCCGCCCGGACCTCCGCTCCGTCCAGCCACGGGCCCAGGATGTCTTCGGCGGCTTCGCGATCCCATGGCCGGGCCGCCTGCGGGGCAGGCGGCACCGATCGGCTGAAGCGCGGCGCGGGTGCGGGTTGCACGACGCCATCGATTTCCACATAGGTGGCGCGCTCGCGAAGGTGCGGATGCCGCGGTGCCTCGCTCAAGTCGAGTACCGGGGAAAAACAGGATTCGGTTCCCTCGAACATGCTGCTCCACTCATCGCGCGTGCGGGTCCTGAATTTTTCCGCGATCCTGGCCTTGGCGGCGCTCCAGCCATCGCGATTCCACTGGTCGGCGAGCAGGGATTCGAGGTCGAGCACGCGCAGTGCTTCGGCGTAGAAT
>JAYVST010000763.1:0-8355 GCA_043775255.1 Burkholderiales bacterium | reverse complement strand
CGCCTGCGCGGCGGCCGGGTGACCGTCTCCGGGCCCGAGGGATTCGAGCGGTCCTTCGGCCTGGAAGGCGGCCTGGGCCAAGGCATCGCGCTACCCCATGCACACCTCGTGCTTGCAGACTGGGGCGTGATCGAAGCCTGCCTCAGGCGCGGCGACATCGGCTTCGCGGAGACCTACATGGAAGGCCGCTGGCATGCCGACGATCTGGCTCTGTTGATGACACTTTTCGGCCGCAACCGGGCAGCGCTGGAACGGGCGATCCACGGTTCGCTTGTCGGCAGCCTGTTCTACCGCTTCAGACACCTGCTCAATCGCAACACGCGGGAGCGGGCGAAAAAAAATATCGAAGCGCACTATGACCTGGGCAACGATTTCTATCGGCAATGGCTTGATCCGGGCATGACCTACTCCAGCGCGCTGTTCGAGGCGGGCCGCGGCGAATCGCTCGACGCGGCGCAACGCGCGAAGTATCGGCGCATTCTCGCCCGCCTGGCACCGAAAGCCGGGGATCGCATCCTCGAGATCGGTTGCGGCTGGGGCGGCTTCGCGGAAATCGCGATCCGGGAATGCGGCGTACACGTGACCGGCCTTACCCTGTCGCCGCAGCAGCTGCATTTTGCCCGCGATCGCCTCGACCGCGCAGGCCTCTCGACAGCCGCAGACCTGCGGCTGCAGGACTATCGCGACATGCAAGGGCGTTTCGACCACATCGTGTCCATCGAGATGTTCGAGGCGGTCGGGGAGGGCTATTGGGATGGCTATTTCGATTGCGTTCGGCGCAACCTCAAGCCCGGCGGACGAGCGATTGTGCAATCGATCACCATCGACGAAAGCCTGTTCGATCGCTATCGCAAGAGCACAGACTTCATCCAGCAATACATTTTCCCCGGTGGCATGCTACCTTCCCCGAAGGAATTTCGCGCCCGCGCGACACGCGCCGGCCTTGTTGTCGGAGACGAGTTCCGCTTCGGTCGCGACTACGCTGAAACCCTGAAACGCTGGCGCGCCGCATTCATGAGGCAACTGGACGCGATCCGGCCCATGGGCTTCGACGACCGCTTCGTGCGCCTGTGGGAGTTCTATCTGGCCTACTGCGAAGGCGCCTTCAACGCAGGCTCCACCGACGTCATTCAGTTCGAACTCCGCAGATGCGGCACGCAATGACGGTTCAAGATTCGCACGGTCGCCCCTGCGCGCATGCGCTGCTCATAGCCGGACTGTTCGTACTGGCCATGTTGTTCGCCACCGGCACATGCGGCGCCGAGCGCGCACCCGCTCCCTACATCACCCAACTGATTCCGGGCGCGCAAACCGTTGGTACCGGCCGCCTCACTTGGCTGGGCTTTCATGCCTACGACGCCGCCCTGTACGCCGGCGAAGCGCGCTATGAGGACGGCAAACCCTTTGCGCTGGGGTTGACCTACGCACGCAAGTTCAAGGGCGCGGCCATCGCGGAACGCAGCATCAGCGAAATCCGCAAACTGGGCCTGGCGCAGGATCAAGAACTGACGCAATGGCAAGTGACGCTCGGCAACATCTTTCCCGACATCGAACCGGGCGACCAGTTGACCGGGGTGTCGCTTGGCGGTGGCGCATTGCGGTTTTTCCACAATGGACGCGCCATCGGCACGGTCAACGACGAAGCCCTGCGGCACGCGTTTTTCTCGATTTGGCTCGATCCGCGCACCTCGGCACCCGAGTTGCGTCGCAAACTTCTCGGCGACACCGGCGCCAAATGACGGCGCATCCTGCGGTGCCAGCGCTGCCGCCCCTGCGCCTTGCCGCCTATGGCGCACTGGGCCTGCCACTGGCCGCCGCCGCCTTGCCGATCTACGTGTTCGCGCCAAAGTTCTACGCCGGGCTGGGCCTGTCGCTTGCCACGGCCGGTGCGATCCTGTTGGCTGCGCGTGTCGCCGACGCGCTGATCGACCCGTGGCTTGGGCTGCTTTCAGATCGCACCGGGGCGCCGCGCGGCTTCATTGCCATTGCCCTCTTGCCGCTGATCGTCGGCATGATGGCGATGTTCAATCCCGGCACCGCGGTGCCTCTGACGCTGTGGCTGGCCTTGACTGTGGCCGTCGTCACGCTCGGATTCTCGGCGGCCTCGATCGCATTCCAGTCCTGGGGCGCGTGCGTGGGCCGACCCGATGAGCGTGCGAAGGTGACGGCCACTCGCGAAGCCTTCGGCCTGGCCGGCGTCGTGCTTGCTTCGGTACTGCCGCAATGGTTCGCGCCGACGGTGGAAGCGGGCCTGTCTGCCGCCGTCTGGGTCTTGGCCGGACTGACGGTCATGTGCGCCGCCGTCACACTCGTGTTCGCTCCGTCGATGGCGCCGACGCCGTCGGCCAGGCGCCTGCGTGGCGGGCCCTTGAACGCATTGAAGAGCCGCGGCTTTCGCATTCTGCTGGCCGTGTTCGCCGCAAACGGCATCGCTGCGGCGATTCCCGCCACCCTGTTCCTGTTTTTTGTTGCCGATACGCTCGGCGCCGAATCCCAAAGCGGCGCTTTTCTCGCGCTGTACTTCGTCAGTGCCGCTCTCGCGCTGCCACTGTGGGTGAGCATGGCGGCCAGGTTCGGCAAGCGTCGCGCCTGGGCCGCGGCGATGTTGCTGGCGATTGCGGCTTTCTTCTGGGCCTTTTTTCTGGGGCAGGGCAACACTGTCGCATTTGCCGCAGTCTGCGCCGCCTCCGGTGCCGCGCTTGGCGCCGATCTTGCCCTGCCGCCGGCGCTGCTTGCCGACGCCATCGCAACCGAACAAGCGCAGGGCGCCGAGGGCAGTTACTTCGGCTTATGGAATACGGTAACCAAACTCAACCTCGCCATTGCCGCCGGCCTGGTCCTGCCCGCTCTCCAATGGACCGGGTACACCAGCGGTGCGCCGGATACCGCCGCGATGCTGCCGGTAATGTATTGCCTGATCCCGTGTGCCCTCAAGCTCCTCGCATTGGCAGGTCTTGCACGGCTCCCCGAATGAATCCACTCGCACGTCCCAGAGGCACGGCCATGGCAAAACTGTTGAAACTGCTCATGATGATCATGACGGCACTGCTGGCAGGTTGCGCCAGCGTCGTGCCGGAAGACTATCGGGCTGAAAAGCCGGTACTCGAACTTGACCGCTACTTCACCGGCACCGTCGACGCCTGGGGAATCTTCACCGACCGGTCCGGTCGCGTGGTAAGGCGCTTCACCGTGGTGATACGCTGCACCTGGAACGGCGACTCCGGCGTGCTCGATGAGGATTTCACCTATGCCGACGGAACCAAGGAAAAGCGCGTATGGACGATCCGCAAGAGCGGCGCCGGACGCTATGTCGGCACCGCCGGCGATGTGGTCGGCGAGGCCATCGGCGTGGCGGCGGGCAACGCCCTCAACTGGCGCTACGTGCTCGACCTCAAGGTGGATGGCAAGAGCATCCAGGTCGATTTCGATGACTGGATGGTCCAGATCGACGACGACGTGATGCTCAACCGCGCTCGCATGAGCAAATTCGGCGTCACGCTGGGCGAGGTCACGCTTTCGTTCAGGAAGCGCAGATAGGGAGGGGCCGCATATGCCGCTCAATGCACCGATCCGCAACTGGAAAGGCAGACGGGTCTGGATCGTCGGCGCGTCCACCGGCATTGGGGCCGCGCTCGCCCGCCGCCTGGGCGCAGCCGGCGCCCGGCTCGCGCTGTCGGCACGCAGCCGCGACAAACTCACGCAGCTGGCTGCCGAGTTTCCCGGCGCGCTGGACCTGCCGCTCGACGTGCGCGATGCCGCAGCATTGGCCGCCGCCTACGCCACGATCGTCGCACAATGGGGCGGCGCCGATCTGGTCGTACTCAATGCCGGCACCTATGCGCCGATGCGCGCCGATGCCTTCGATCTCGCGTCCATGAACGAGCATTTCGCGATCAACTATCAGGGCGTGGTCAACGCGCTGGCGCCGGTCCTGCCGGACTTCATCGCGCGCGCGCGGGAACATCCGGCGCTGGCCATCGTGTCGTCGGTTGCAGGCTACCGCGGCCTGCCCGAAGCCCTTGCATACGGCCCATCGAAGGCGGCGCTGATCAATCTGGCAGAGACGCTCCACCTCGACTTAGCCGCGCGCGGGATCGGCGTGTACCTGATCAATCCGGGCTTTGTCGATACGCCGCTGACGAAACAAAACAAGTTCGACATGCCGGCCCTGATAAGCGCCGAGGAAGCCGCGCGCGAAATCGAATCCGGATTCGCCGCGGGCGCATTCGAAATCCATTTTCCCAGGCGCTTCACGCGGGTGATGAAAACACTGCGGCTCCTGCCCTACCCGGCCTATTTTCGCCTTGTGCAGAAGCTCGTCAAACCCTGAAGCCATGGCGAACTCCACCGGCCGTGAAAGCCCCGTGCATTCGCCCGAACTGGCGCGGTTGGTGGCGTTTTTCGAGACCATCGACGCCGCAGCCTGCGCGCGCATCGATTCGATCTATGCCGAGGACGCCTGCTTCAAGGACCCCTTCAACGAGGTCTATGGCGCAGCCGCCATCAGGCGCATCTTCGAGCACATGTTCGTGCAGGTCGCCGATCCGCGCTTTTGCGTCACCTGCGTCGTGCAAAGCGGAGCCGAGGCATTCCTCGCCTGGGATTTCCGTTTTCGCATGCGCCGCTTCGACCGCCTGACCGACCAAATCATCCGCGGCGCTTCGCATGTGCGCTTCGCTGCCGACGGACGGGTCGCGCAGCATCGCGACTACTGGGATGTCGCCGAGGAACTCTACGAAAAGTTGCCGGTGCTCGGAACGCTGATGCGCTGGCTCAAGCGCCAGGCGGGATGAGACGCGACTGCTGCAGCAATCCCTCGATGTCGACCGTTATTTCTTAGCTTCGGCCGCGCGCGGCGCGACCGGCACGTATTCAAGCACCTTCACCACCTGCTTGACACCGCTGGTGCGCGAAGCAACCGTGGCGGCACGATCGCCTTCTTCACGCGTGACCAGCCCCATCAGGTAGACCACGCTTGCTTCAGTGACGACCTTGAAGGCATTCGCCTGGACCCTCGTGTCGTCGACAAAATTGCCCTTCACCTTGCTGGTGATGATCGAATCGTTGGTGCGGGCGGTCAGGGAGGACGCGCCCGCTACCTGGAGTTCGTTGACGATGGCAGCCACGTTTTCGACCCCACCGACTACGCGTTCGACTTCGCCGCGCATCTTGTCGTCGGACACTTCACCGGTGAGAAGGACACGGCGGTTGAAGGGGGTCACATTCACATGAACCTTGTCGCCGAAGCGCTCGGAAATGCGTCCCTCCGCCTTGAGGAAGATGGTCCTGTCTTCCGCCTGCGCCGCCAGGGTGCGCCGGTCGTCGACCGCCAGCACGCCAGCGGCGATGCCGCCGACGATCACCGGAAAGCACCCCTGCAATGCCGGCAGCACTGCCAACAGGGCCGCCAATGTAAACATGGTCCGACGGTTCATGGGTGATCTCCAGACATGGGACTCGAATGCGACTATGCCGGGCCGTCAACGAAGTGGCGACGATGCTGGCTGCCGCTGTGCCACTGCGGTGCCACTGCGGTGCCACTGCGGTGCCACCGCGCATCGCCGGCCGCTCGCGCCGCCCGTGCGACGATTATAGCTGCGCACCATCAAGCCTCGAAGGCCGAACGGATCCATTCAACCGCGTCGGCACTGGGGCGGTCGAGCACGACGCAATCGAATCGGCAGGGGCACTCCGGCCGCCCCGCGAGATAGAAACGGGCGGCGGCGGCAATGCGCCGCTGCTTGTGCGCGTCGATGCTCTCGGCCGCGCTGGCGAACGATCCGCGCGCGCGCAACCGCACTTCGACAAACACCAGGGTCTCCCCGTCGCGCATGATGAGGTCGATCTCGCCCATGCGGCAATGAAAGTTGCGCTTTATCAGCGCGAGTCCGCAGCGCTGCAGGTGCGTCAGCGCAAGCGTCTCCGCAGCAAAGCCGGCGGCGCGCGTGTCGGACATCGCCAGGCTAGCGAGCGGGCGACAGCGCCACCGCGCCGTCGCGGTATTCGAGTTGCAGCGGTTCGCGCAGAATCACCCCGGCGCGGACCGTCAGCGTACCGGTGACGCCATCGACGGTGAATTCGGTGCGCGCGCGCGCCAGTTCGCTGGCGATGCGAAAGGCATCGATGCCGAGCGCATAGAGGCGCTCGAGATCGGCCGCGAGCGCCGTCTCGGGGCGCGGAAACACCATTGTCGCGGCATGATCGGGCTGATGCAGCCAGGGCATGTCGACAAAACGCAGGCCGTTCAAGTCGTGCTGCTTTTGCGCACCCGCGCGCTGCGCCCCCGCAAACACCTGCGAAGTTGCAATCACCACTGCGTTGCGCCCGAGGTATGGGCGCAACAGGCGCGCCCGTTCCGCGTCTGCGGACAGGAAAACCACATCAGCGCGCGCGCGCTCGACGGCCTGCCGCACCCGCGACACGCTACCGGTGAATTCCACTGTTTCCTTCACGCCTCCACCGAGCTTGACCCAGGCATCGGCGAATGCGGCGGCCGCGCGCCTGGCCAATGGCGAACCGGACGTCACAATGACGGCGGTGCCGGCATCGGGGCGGTAGACCGCGGCGGCGGCAGATCTGGCTTCCGGTTCGATGCCGAGCGACAAAGCGTACATGTTGGGCGGCAGTGCGGCTTCGCCTTCCGGCAGATTGAGCATCAGCGTCGGCACGTTTACGGCCAGTTTGACAATGCCACTCACTTCGGCTCTGGTGAGCGGGCCGACGATCACGCCGGCACTGCCGGCCAATGCCTGTTCAAACGCCACGCGCGCGCTTTCTCCGGTGCCGTCGGTCTCGAATATCCGCACCTCCGCCTTGTCTACCGCGATCGCGCGGGCGGCCATGAAACCTTGGCGGGCGATTTCCCCGGCGCGGCCAAACGCGGAGGACTTCGTCGGCAGGATCAAGGCGATGCCGGAACGCGGCGCCGGATTTTTGGCGACTGCGCCCGTCGCGCCGGCGTCCGCGCCGGTTGCCGCAGGTACCGCAGCACCCGCTGCGGGCACGGCATTCTCATTTCCGGATGCCGTGCCCCCGGATGCCGTGCCCCCGGCTGGCGGCGCGCTCGGTACAGCCGTGCCCGCCGGGCCGGGAGAAGGCGAAGGCGAGGGCGAAGGCGGACCGGAACGACTGATCGGCGGCGGACCCTCTTCACGGGAGCCCAGCAGCCAGTCCAGGAGACTTCGTACACCTTCGAGCGGGGACGCTGCCGCGACCTCCGCTGGCGCGCGCAAAGCGCGGCTTGCCGGATCGTGCTGTGCCGCGCACAATGCAGCACCGGACATTGCGCAGCAGGCAACGCCAAGCCGCGCCAGCCAGAGCGCGTGCGCGAACGGCTCCCCGTTTCGATGACCGCCCCGACCAGTCACGATTGCGTCCCTGCCCCAGTACTAGACAATGAATGCCACGCCCGAACTCCCCGCTGGATTATATGTTGTCGCCACGCCGATCGGTAACCTGCGCGACATCAGCTTGCGCGCCATCGAAGTGCTTGGCGCGGTCGATGTCGTGGCTGCCGAAGACACTCGCACTTCGGCTCCGCTGTTGGCGGCCCACGGCATCCGCACGCGCCTGATCGCAGCGCACGACCACAACGAAAGCAATGCCGCCCGGCGCATCATCGAGTTGCTCGCGGCAGGACAGTCGGTGGCATTGATCAGCGACGCGGGCACACCGGCCGTATCCGACCCCGGCGCCCGCATCGTGCGGGCCGTGCTGGCCGCCGGCCATGTGGTCACACCGGTGCCCGGCGCGAGCGCCGCGATCAGCGCCCTTTCGGTCGCGGGATGCGAAGGCCCGTTCCTGTTTGCCGGCTTCGTGCCATCCAGGAGCGCCGCCCGTCGCGCGTTTCTGCGCGAATTGGCGCCTTTGCGACCCAACTTGGTGCTCTACGAGGCACCGCATCGCATCGTCGAACTGGCGCACGACCTCGAACACGAGTTCCACGCCGACCGACGCGTTGTGCTCATGCGCGAGCTCACCAAACGATTCGAGACGGTTCATGCTGCTACGGTCGGGCAATTGGCTCAATGGCTCCTGGCAGATCCGAACCGGCAGCGCGGGGAATTCGTGCTGGTGCTCGACGGCGCGCCCGCGCGCGATCTCGGCGCCGACGAGGCCGACCGGATACTGCGTCTGCTGCTGGACGAATTGCCGGTCAAGAGCGCGGCGAAAATCGCGTCCGACATTACCGGCATGACCCGCAATGCACTATATCGACGCGCCTTAGAGCTGATGGGTGCGGTCTGAATCCGCGTTCTAGCAGCCTGTCGGACTTGGGAATCGTCGGCTGCAAATCGGCCGCAGCGGTCCATTTTCCACCGCCTTCTTGCCCCATAGCCGGGCTATGGGGCGGCG
>JAYVST010000762.1:0-5391 GCA_043775255.1 Burkholderiales bacterium | reverse complement strand
ACCACCACGACGACACAGCAATTCTCCCCTAGATAAGAGAAGCCCTTGAGTTTGGCAGGCAGTTGGTGCAACAGGGTTTGTTGTTTTGGATCGGGTCTTGCAAGAGGATTCGCCGGCAGATTCCCTCGACCACGATGGGGATGGATGCGAAAGTCCACATCCTCGACGAGCTGAAACTTTCGCGTCAGCACCTCGCGCACGGCCGAAACGTCCGAGGCGCCCTCGACGAGTACTTCGAAATACGTCACGGGTTGCCAATGCCGAAATGATTGGAATACCAAAGGCTCCCCATGGGGATACCCTCGTCGAACATGGCGCGCACGCCCTCAAGGTCTGCAGCGCGAGTCATCTGACTGAATCCATCCACACCCTTTTCGAGAATCCATACCTCATCTGGGGTAAGCGCATCTACGAAGTTCGGCGCATGCGTAGTGATCAATATCTGCGGCCCGCCCTTCTTGCGTGCGAACTCCTTGAACTCGCGCGCCAAGTCACCCAAAAGCTGGTGATGCAAGCCATTTTCCGGTTCTTCGATACCAACTAGCGGTGGAGGGCTGGGGTCTTCCATCAACAGCATGTAGGCCAACACTTTCAGAGTGCCGTCCGACATATCTTGCTGGAAAAATGGCTCCGCATAGCCTTCCGAGCGAAATTGCAAGAGCAACCGTTTGTCCGGTGCGACAACCGGCTCAATGCTTTGAACGCCCGGTACTTTCTTTGCAATGCGATCAAGCATGCCCTGGAATCCAGTCGGATGCTCGCGTGCAACAAACTGCAAGTATTTCGCGAGATTCTCACCAGTACGGTCTAGGTGCGGTTCCGCGCCTGCCATCGGCTGGGCCCTGGCTGAATGCGGGACGAAATATGACAAATACCAGCCTGAAAGAAAGCTGCGAAACGTCGCAATGCGCGGATGATCGGCGAGCGTGCCCAATGTTGAAATGCCGAGTACCTGGCGATCGGACATCTTCACGTCATCGCGTCGATTGCCTTCCGCCTTGACGGTCGCCTCTCCTGCCCACGCCGTTCCCTGACCGTCGCTGATCTCCAGAAACGAAAAGGGTTGACCCCAGCTTTGCCCTTTGCGCCGCTGCCGGAGACGCTCGTACACCACAACTGTCCGTCCGCGTGCGTCGTTGTCGATATGCAGCGAATAACTGATTGGACGTGCGTCACTGTGCTCGCGGTATCGAACCTCGAACTTGATCGCGTCTGCGCTGCCTTGCGTTCGTAGCCGCTCAAGCCCGCCACGGTTCGGCTTGTCGCACGCGGATTGCACGCCTTCCGTCAGACAATCACCCAGAAAGCCCAGAGCGTCCATCAGGCTCGATTTTCCCGTGCCGTTTGCGCCGATCACGGCCATCAAGCGAGGCAGGGCATCCGCGTCGTTGTCGAAGGTCTTTCCCAGCGTAACGTTTTTGAGCGCACGGAAGTTCTGTATCTGCAGTCCCTCAAGTATGGCCATCAGATCAACTCCTTCACCACCATCAACTCATTGCCCCGCTCGTCGATCACTTTCACCGCGATCCGCTTGTGCTCGCCACCGGCAAACGCCTCGCTTACCGTGCCCGCCAGGTGGTCCCACACACTTTCGTCCAACGACGCACCCAGCGAGCGCTTGAGATTGTCCCAGGCCTGCGTTTTGGGAAAGAACACCTGCGTCGCGAAGAAACTCATGCCGTTGTAATCGGTGTCCAGCATCCAGCACGGCAGGTTGTTGCCATCGGTCGATTCGGTGCTCATGCTGGCCGGGTTGAAAATGTCCAGCCCGCGCACCTCGACTTCCCAGAGCGCTGCTGCCTTCGCGTCACCTATTACCGCCTTGGCTTTTCGGACATCGACATCCGGCAGCCCCGTCACGGAAAAAATCTCGCTCGACCGATTGGTCTTGAGCAGGTCGTCCATCACCACGTCCGGCGTCACCGCCACGTATTGCGCCGGCAGCCCGGCCTTTTTCGGGTCCAGCAGAAATTCATGTGCCTTCGGATCGACGGCAAATCCGAACACGTAAAGCGCCTCGTAGCGGCGGTGCTTCGCCTCACTGGTGGCCTCGAATGCCAAGTGGCTGGTGACCGCACCGTCCTGCGGGCCGAACACGATGGCAATGCGCTTCGCCGAGCCGTTCTGCTCCACCGCCTCGGCATGCAGCCATTCGCCATCGCTGATCGCGCGAATCTCCGCGAATTGCAGTTCTTTGTTGCCGGGGAGGCGCAGGGTCTTCGACTGGCGCAGCATGGCCAGCATGCGCTCGATGTGGGTAGCGAAATCGCCGGACGGGCGCGCGTAGGGCGCGGTCGGTTGGTCCGCGCCAGTGGTGAGCCGGGTCGCGGTCACGCCGATTGCGCCGCTATCCTCGGCGGTCAGATCCATCGCGGCAGGCAATGTCGCCTCGACGACAAATGGACCGGAGACTCGTGTGATGTTCTTGACGATCTCGGGACGATCTACCAAGACCTCCGTGGTTGGCATTTCGTCATTCGCAATTGAGCTTGAAGTAATGTGAGGTACCCGCCCTCCAATTTCCTCGCCTTTCTGGTTTTGCTTTCGTGCATACACGAAACCGCCCTGTGGCCCACGCTTGGGGTCTTTCAATCCGAAGTAAGGGAACGTCGCCGTCAGCAAGCGCTGACGAGCCAAGGCCAGTGGAACGCGGGAGGTGTCGCAGGTAATCCAGCGCCGCCCCCACTGTTCAGCGACGTAAGCCGTTGTTCCGGACCCACACGTTGTGTCGAGTACCAAATCCCCCGGTTTTGTTGCAATCAGCAAGCAGCGCTTCACGATTTCAGAATTCGTTTGCACGACATAGATTGGCTTGCTTGCGCCGCCAAGTCCATCCCACCAATTCGTTACCTCTTTATATGGGAAATCCGTGATGTAGCGTTTGAATCGAAGTTGATTTCTCCCGACGAACAGCCGATTCGCGGCAGCGAGCCGTTCCATTCCCGACGGAGATCCATCTTCCGACTTGGCCGTGTGCTTCCAGCAATTACCCTTTGCGATGCCGGGATCGAAATCGCGTTTTCGAAAGCGAAAAGGAACGCTTTGATTTTTTCGGAATCCGCCACTTGTCAGTGGATTGGATGCGAACAAGCGTGCCCCGACGTTCTCGGCAAGGAATTGAGAAACGTATTCACTCGTAACGTTCTCGTCATTGCCATCTGCGATCTCGGACAGGCGCACCTCTCTGCCATCGGGAAACTCGACGATGTTGAAGTTGTCGTTGAGTAAGTCATCAAGTGTCTGAGGCTGATACAACTTGGTGCAATAGTTCTCGGCAGCCACCTTGCTTTTGGCGAACCAGATGAGGTAATCGCTAATTGATTGCACAAGCGATCCCTTCTGGCTACCTGTTTTCTTGACCAGCAACGTAACGACAAAGTTCTCGGCGCCGAATACTTCGTCGATGGTGCTTCGTACATGATGAAGATTGGCGTCTGAGATTTGCACGAACACGCTACCGCTTTCATGCAAGAGTTCTTTCGCAAGTAGGAGACGATCCCTAAGATAGGTCAAGTACGAATGCAGCCCGAGTTCCCAAGTGTCTCGATATGCCTTGACCATCTCCGGCTCACGAGTCAAGTCATCGTCAGCGCCGTCCGAGACCGTTCGTTTCCGCACGAACGGCTGAAAATTCGACCCGAACTTCACGCCATACGGCGGATCCATGTAGATCATCTGCACCTGCCCGCCGAGGCCTTCGTATTCCAGCAGCGAGTTCATCACCTGCAGGCTGTCGCCGAGGATCATGCGGTTGGCCCAGGGCCCTTGGTGTTCGTAAGCGGATAGTTGGTCGGTCACGTCCATGCCGGCGTCGCCGAACAAGTCGAGCGTGGTGCCCTTTGCGACGCGGTGTTTGATGCCGTCGAGAATTGCCTTGGTGGAATGGCGCTCGTGGACGAAGAGCGGCACCGTGGGCACGGTGATCTGGTGGCGTTCGGCTTTGCCGGCCCAGTCGAGGTAGGGCTTGGAGAGGGTTTTGAGCAGGCCGGCGGCGGCTTTCAGGCTTTCGATCTTGTAGAGGCCGCCTTGCCATTCCTGCGGCTGCGCGAAGACCTTGGCTTCGCCTTCGGTGGCGACGCGGTCGATCAGGCCGATCAGCCAGTCGCCAAGATCGCGGCTGGCGTTCTCATCCCAGCTCAGCGCCGGGTCGAGGCTGGAATCGTAGCGGTAGGTCTTGGGCGGCTTGCGGGCGGCGAAGCGATGCTGGACGCCGACATCAGGGCGTTGCACCGCCGGGTCGTCGTGCTTGTAGTTTTCGGTCGTGGGAGGCACGGCGCTCGCGCGGCCGGCGCGACTGGCTGAACCTTTGGTGGCGGCGGCGACCTTGCGTGTGCGGATTGTCGGTTTAACGGCTGTGCGGGGTGATTTCGCAGCGGCTTTGGCGGCAGGCTGCTTGGCGGTGGATTTCGCAGCGACCTTAGGAGCGACGGGCGTTTTAGTCTTTTTAGTCGGCGGCATATTTCAAGAGAGCACTCACTGGGGATTTTTCATTATGAGGGATGCCTATAGCTTCGGCAAATCGCCCAAGTAGATGGCTAGTCTGATCATCAGCTGGCGCTCGATTACAGGCGCGCCTTGGTGGCATAGAGGCGAGTCATCGGAAATGGCGGTGGCGGTTCTGCCGCAGGCGCGATTGCCGTTAGGCATCCACATGGCCCTCTGGTAATGGGCGACGTGCCGGTCATTCTCGCCCCCGCCTGATACCAACCTGCTCGCAACCATTCCGAGGAAATCCTCGGAATGGTCCAAGTTCGCCGATCGACAGTTCCGGCAGGCTTCGAGCGCGTGCACAACCACAAGAATGAAACGACACTTTCCCGTTTAGTGCAAGCCCCCGTAAGCTGACGCCCAAGCCAGTAGACTTCTATCCACTACGCACCCACAACACGCGCCACCCACGGCGCGTACGGAGACCTCACCTTCATGACCTACGACACCATCATCGTCGGCGCCGGATCGGCCGGCTGTGTACTGGCCAACCGCCTCACCGCCGAAGGCAAGCGCAACGTGCTGTTGCTCGAAGCCGGCCCGCGCGATACCAACCGGTGGATCCATATTCCCCTGGGCTACGGCAAGCTGTTCACCGACAAGAGCGTGAACTGGAGCTACGAGTCGGAGCCCGAACCCACTTGCAACAACCGGCGCATTTTCACGCCGCGCGGCAAGGTGCTGGGAGGGTCTTCTTCGATCAACGGCTTGGTCTACATCCGTGGCCAGAAGGAGGATTACGACGAGTGGGGCGTGCCGGGGTGGGACTTCGACGGCTTGCTGCCTTACTTCATCAAGGCGGAGGACCAGAGTCGCGGGGCCAGCAAGTACCACGGGGCCGGTGGGCCGTTCGCGGTTTCGGACCTGCCAGACCGGCACGAGATGTGCGACGCGTTCATCGAG
>JAYVST010000761.1:0-3577 GCA_043775255.1 Burkholderiales bacterium | reverse complement strand
GCTTTGCGAAAGCGGGCAATCGCCGCGTCATCGTAGCCCGCCGCGCGCAAGATCTCCACGGTATGTTCGCCATGCCGCGGCGGCCGCATGGTCAGGGCCGGGCCGTCATGCGCCAGGGTATAGGGCGCGGTCGGCACGCGCACACCCTTGACCCCGTCGATCGCGGGCAACTCCTGCATGAAGCCGCAGGCCTGCACGTGGTCCATCGCAAGCGTTTCCTTCAGGCTGCGCACGCGCCCGGCGGGCACGCTCAAGTCGGTGAAAAACCGTTCCCATTCGTCGGCCGAACGGGTCGGCAGGATTTCTTCGAGCTTCGCGCGCATGCGCGGCGCGTTCGCCCACATTTGCGGCCAGGTCGTGTAGGCGGCGAACTCGGGCACGCCCAGCGCATCCCAAAGGCGTTTGTTCTGGCGGAAGTTGTAGGCGCCCAGCTGCAGGAAGCCGTCCCTGGTGCGATAGCAGTCGGTACCGGCCTCGACCGGCAGTTTCACTTTCTCTCCCGTGTAGCCTTCCGCCACCGCAGCAGGGCCGTGCATGACCAGGGCGATGTCGAGCATGGAGACGCTGATGCACTGGCCGGCGCCGGTGCGCTCGCGCTGAAACAGGGCGCTGGCCACCGCGAACGCGGCACTCATGCCGCTGGCGTAATCGATAAAGGGTGCGCCGGCCTTCATCGGCCCGCGCTCGTTGTAGCCGGTGGCATGCATCACACCCGCCATGCCCTGGATGAGCGGGTCGTAGCCGGTGCGCTCGGCATAAGGACCTTCCTTGCCGAAGGCAGTGATGGAACAATAGATCACGTCCGGATTGACGGCGCGAATGTCCTCGTAGCCCAGGCCGATCTTGTCGAAGGCGCCGGTGCGGAAGTTTTCGATCACCACATCGGCGTCGGCGGCCAGGCGCTTGAAGATGGCCCGCCCGTCGGCGCTCTTGAGGTTGAGCGTCATGGCGCGCTTGTTGCCGTTCTGCAGCAGGTAGTTCAGTCCCATGCCGGCTGCGTTGAGTGTGGCTGCGGGACCGCGGCCACGCACCGGATCGCTGTCGTCGGGCGGTTCGATCTTGATCGTATCGGCGCCCAAGAGGGCAAGCTGATAGCCGCAATACGGGCCCGCCAACACGTGGGTGGCATCGAGGACTTTCAGGCCTTCGAACGGACGGTTCATGGGGCGACTCCCGGAGGTTGAAAAAAGGGTCTGGACGACTTCAAGGCAGCGTGGTCCGCGTCGCGGCCGACTGGTCGTAGCCGGCCGCTGCGCCGGACGAATGCGGCGACTGCATCATGCACCCGATTCATATGGCCCGCAACAAACGTCAATACCCGAGCGCGAGGTCGACCTGATGCAGGAGCGGCTCACCGGCGCGGTAACGCGCAAGGTTGGCCAGAAAACGCATCGACGCACGCGCGAACACCTGGGTCTGCGACCGCCCCGACAGGTGCATGGTGATGTGCGCGTTGTCCAAGGTCCAGAGCGGATGTTCCGGCGGCAAAGGTTCGGGATCGGTCACGTCGAGGAAAGCCGCGCCGAGGGCACGACTTTTCAGAGCCGCGATCAACGCATCCTGGTCCACCAGGCTGCCGCGCGCGATATTGATCAGCACGGCACCTTTCTTCATCGCCGCCAGCTCGCCGGCGCCGATCATGCGCGCGGTCTCGTTTGTCGCCGGGGCGGCGAGAATCACCCAGTCGAATTCGCCCAGGCGCGCGCGCCATTGATCCGGGCCCAAAACATGGCTGCCGGCAGCCGGTGTGCGGCGGACGGGTGTGACCGTGACCCCGAATGCCTTGAGGCGCTCCTCGATCATGCGGCCGATCGCGCCATGGCCCAGCAGCAACGCATGGCTGCCCATCAACTCGATCTTGCCCGGCGCATCTGCCAACCATTCACGGCGTGCCTGCGCGTGCACCACTTCGCGATAGCCCTTGGCGATGCTCAGCATGCCCAGCAACACGTATTCGGAGACCGTCGGCGCCGCCAGCCCAGGGCTGTTGGTGAAGACGATGTTGCGCGCGGCCAGGTCCGCCAGCGGCAGGTTGTCGACGCCCGCGAGCAGGGAGAACAGCCACTTGAGATCGGTGGCGTTGCGGATCGCTGCCGCAACGTCATCCGTGTTGCCGAGGTCGAACCAGCCGATGTGCGCGCCGACGCCGGCGGCCAGCGCTTCGGTCGTGCCGCTGAACCAGCGGGCCTCGAGCCATTCCGGCAATCGCGTTTCCAGAAAAGGGCGCGCAGCACTGGGCAGCGCGGCGATCACACGGTCGGGCATCGGGTTTCCATTACGGCTATCGGAGCGGGAGGGATCGAATCGGCTTTCAGCGTCGGCTTGCGCGCGCTGCTTCTAGACTTTCATTGTATCGAAACGCTTTCGCGCGGGACGCAACCTTGCGGCAGTACAGCCCAGCCGACGTGTTCGCGCGTGGCGTGCACCAATGGCCAGCGCAACCGCTTGGCCTGCCGGCGCGCCATCGGGAAGCGACCCGCGCACTGACGGGGAGGCCATTTTCCATGCGTTGCCTCGCGTCGTCAGCCCGTCTGGTCCGTCGTGTACCATCGCCGCGTGAGTCGCGCATGGGGCATTGACGATGGGCATTGAACGACACCTTGATCCAGGATCGACGCCGGCTGGTCGCGGCGGCGCCGACGGCGTTTCGGACCTGCTGATCGTCGGCGCCGGCTTTGCCGGCATGTACATGCTGGTGAAGGCGCGCGAACTGGGTTTTTCGGCGCGGGTGATCGAAGCCGGCGCCGATGTCGGCGGCACCTGGTACTGGAACCGCTATCCCGGTGCACGCTGTGACATCGAGAGCCTCGAGTATTCCTACGGCTTCGACGAAGCCTTGCAGCAGGAATGGAAATGGTCCGAGCGCTTCGCGCCGCAGGCGGAAATCCTCTCCTATGCGCGCCATGTGGCCGAGCGCTTCGACTTGAAGCGCGACATCGTGTTCGGTCAGCGTGTGGTGCGCGCATGGTTCGACGAGACCTGCGACCTCTGGCGCATTGGCACCGATGGCGCACGCGCGTTCCAGGCGCGTTTCGTCGTCATGGCCACCGGCTGCCTTTCCTCGGCCAACCTGCCGGCGATTCCCGGCATCGAAACGTTTGCCGGCCCGCGTTACCACACCGGGCAGTGGCCGCACGAGCCGGTCGATTTCAGCGGCCTGAAGGTCGGGGTGATCGGCACCGGCTCCTCCGCAGTGCAGTCGATTCCGTTGATCGCCAAGCAGGCGCGCGAAGTCCACGTGTTCCAACGCACCGCCACCTATTCGGTGCCGGCGCACAACGCCGCGCTCGATCCAGCCTATGAAGCGCAGGTCAAGGCCGACTACCGCGGTTTTCGCGCGCGCAACGAATCGATGCCGGCCGGGTTCGGTTCCAACCTGCGCGCCGGCGAAACATCGGCGCTGGCCGCCACTGCAGAGGCGTGCGAGGACGCTTTTGCCGAACGCTGGCGCCAGGGCGGACTGGGCTTCACCCGCGCTTTCGCCGACATTCTCCTGAACGACCAGGCCAACGCGCTTGCCGCCGGCTTCGTGCGGCGCAAGATCGCGGCACTGGTCGAGGACCGGGCCACAGCCGAT
>JAYVST010000760.1:0-18740 GCA_043775255.1 Burkholderiales bacterium | reverse complement strand
CTTGTCGAGCCGATAGCATTCCACGTTGGTGCGCGCGACCACTGTAGCGCTGCGCGGGGCGCCGGTAAGCAGCCCCGCTTCGCCGAAAAAGCTGCCGGCGCCTAACGTACTGATGAAGCGCCGTTCGACGCCGCCGGAATCCGTGACGATGTCGGCGTCGCCGGCGGTGAGTATGTAGAGCCAATGCGCGACATTGCCCTGGCGCGTGATGATCTCGCCCTGGGCAAACGGCGAGTAGGTCAGGCGCTCGGCGACGATGCGCAGTTCCTGCGCGTTTAGCCCGGCCAGCAGGTCCACCGACTTGAGGGCCGACAGGCGCCGGCCGATCTCGCGCTCGTGGACTTCGCGCAGCCGCTCCTCGGTCTGCTCGGTCAGGTGGACGTCATGCGCCTCGACGGCCAGCCTGAGCCCGGCGCGCTGCAGTGCGGTGTAGATGTGGATGCGTACCTGGCTGTCGGTGGGATCGTCGAAGGCGAAGTCGGTGAGCCAGTAGCGCAGGTCGTAGCTGCCGTAGCCATGCTCGAAGCCCTGCAGCACGCAGGTCGGCCGCGGATGGTGCGCCAGATGCGCGATCTCGGCCTCGCCGATAGCCTGCTCGATAGCGGGGATGACACGTGTGGGCGACGCCCCCAGATCGACGTTGAACAGCACATGGCGGCGCCATTGCAGCGCTTCGCCGCGGCGCCGGCCAAGCACCGCGAACTTGCCTTTCATCAGCGCGCTGTTGGGCAGCACCACGGTTTCCCAGTTGCGCGTCTCCACCGAGGTGGAGCGCCAGCGAATGTCGATTACCCGCCCGACGACATCATCGACGCGGATCCAGTCGCCTACCTCGATCGAGTTGTCGAGTTGGACGGCGATGCCGCCGAGGATGTTGCCCAGCGTGTCCTGCAAGGCGAAGGCGAGCACCGCCGTCACCACTGCGGTGCTGGCGAGGATGCTCGACGGGTCCATGCCGGTGGCGCGCAGGCGCGCAATGATCCACACCAGGTAGGCCAGGATGGTGAATAGGTCTTCGGCAATGCGCGGCGCCGAGACGCCGGTGGCCGGCAGGAGCGTGCGAAACGCCAGCATGCCCGTAAGGCGGATCGCGGCGATGCCGACGATCAGGAGCGCGACGTTGAACAACGACAGCGCGCCTGCGCGCATGTCGGCGGCGAACAGCAGGCCGGCGGCCAGTTGCGCGGCGGTCGCCGCGGCGAAGATGGCCAGGGTATTGACCATCGCAGAGCGCGATTCGCCGCCGCGCCTTGCCAGCACCAGCGCGCACAACAGCACCCAGCCCACCACCCACGGACTTTCCTGATGCCAAACCTGCAGCATGCCGGCGCTCACGTTCATGCGCGGATGCCGTTCACCTGGGACATCGGCGGTTGACTTGCAGCGGTAGCCTGCCTACATGCCCGGATAATTGGGCCCGCCGCTACCTTCCGGCACCACCCAGTTGATGTTCTGGGTCGGATCCTTGATGTCGCAGGTCTTGCAGTGGACGCAGTTCTGCGCGTTGATCTGCAGGCGGTCGGTGTTGTCGTCGTTCTTGACATATTCGTAGACGCCGGCCGGGCAATAGCGCGCTTCCAGCCCGGCGAATTTCGCCAGATTGATTGCCACCGGCACATCGGCATTCTTGAGGGTCAGGTGGATCGGCTGGTTCTCTTCGTGGTTGGTGTTGGAAATGAACACCGAGGAGAGCTTGTCGAAGCTGATCTTGCCGTCCGGCTTGGGATACTCGATCGGCTGGAAATCGGCCGCCGGTTTCAGGCATTCATGGTCCGCATGGGTGTGCTTAAGCGTCCACGGCACATTGCCGCCGAGCAGCTTCTGTTCGATGCCGACCATCAGGGTGCCGGTGTATAGCCCCTTGCCCATCCACTGCTTGAAGTTGCGCGCCTTGTGCAGTTCGGTGTGCAGCCAGCTTCTGCGAAACGCCGCCGGATAATCGGTGAGTTCGTCATGCGCGCGGCCGCCTGCCACCGCTGCGAACGCCGCTTCGGCCGCCAGCATGCCGGTCTTGATGGCGGCATGGCTGCCCTTGATGCGCGAAGCGTTGAGGAAGCCCGCATCGTCGCCGATGAGCACGCCACCGGGAAAGGTCAGCTTGCACAGCGACTGCAGGCCGCCGGCGGTGATCGCGCGGGCGCCGTAGGCAATGCGCTTGCCGCCCTCGAAAAACGGGCGGATCTTCGGGTGCAGCTTGTAGCGCTGGAATTCCTCGAAGGGCGAAAGGTAGGGGTTTTCGTACGCCAGGCCGACCACGAACCCGACCGCCACCTGGTTGTTGTCGAGATGGTAGAGGTAGGATCCGCCGTAGGTGGCACGGTCCAGCGGCCAGCCGGCGGTGTGCACCACCAGGCCCGGCACGTGTTGCGCGGAGTCGATCTCCCACAGCTCTTTCAGGCCAATGCCGTAGGCCTGAGGGTCGACGCCGTCGCGCAGCTTGTAGCGCTCCATGAGCTGCTTGCCCAAATGCCCGCGGCAGCCTTCGGCAAAAAAAGTGTATTTGGCATGCAACTCCATGCCCTGCTGATAGTTGTCGGTATGGGCGCGGTCGCGGCCGACGCCCATGTCGCCGGTGGCCACGCCCTTGACACAGCCGTGGTCGTCGAACAGCACCTCGGCGCCGGCGAATCCGGCGTAGATCTCCACGCCCAGTTCCTCCGCCTTCGTTCCGAGCCAGCGGCACACGTTGCCGAGGCTTACGACGTAGTTGCCATGATTCTGGAAGTTGGCCGGCAAGGCGAAATTGGGCACCGTGAAGCCGCCTGTCCCGGTCAGGAACATGAAGCGGTCGGCGCTGACCGGCTGATTGAGCGGCGCGCCGTCGTCCTTCCAGGTCGGCCACAGTTCGTTGATGGCGATTGGATCCATCACCGCGCCGGACAGGATGTGGGCGCCGATCTCGGAGCCTTTCTCGATCAGGCAGACATTGAACTCCCCGCCTTTTTGCGCCGCCAACTGCTTCAGGCGGATCGCCGCGGCCAACCCGGCCGGGCCGCCGCCGACGACGAGGACGTCGTATTCCATCACTTCGCGGGTCATGTTGATTCCTCTCCTTGGAGTGTCCGTCGCTGTCGCATTCGCAAGGCCGACACCTTGCTGTGCCGGACGTGCTTTCGTTCCGGCAGTTCGGTTCAGCGCTGGCCGGTTTTCACCTGGCCCAACAGATTCGGAAATTCACGCGGCGCCGAACGCCAGTACTGCTTTGGCGCCACGATAGAGGCGCCAAGGGCGGCCGCCGCGTGCCAGGGCCAGCGCGGGTCGTAGAGCAGCCCGCGCGCCAGCGCCACCATGTCGGCCTTGTGCAAAGCGATGATGTCTTCGGCCTGCTGCGGCTCGGTAATGAGGCCGATGGCCATGATCGGCAGCCCCGGCACGGCCTTGCGGATCGCGTCGGCGAACGGCACCTGATAGCTTGGGCCGAGCGGGATTTTCTGTAGCGCCGGCGCCACGCCGCCGGAAGAGCAATCAAGCCAGCCGCAGCCGCGCTGGTGCAGCAAACGCGCCAGGGCGATCGACTGCGCCAAGTCCCAGCCGCCCTCGACCCAATCGGACACCGACAGGCGCACGCCCAGCGGCTTGCGCGCCGGCCAGACCGCACGCACCGCGTCGAATACCTCGAGCAGCAAGCGCATGCGGTTTTCCTGCGAGCCGCCGTATTCGTCATCGCGCTGGTTGGCCAGCGGCGAAAGAAACGAATGCAGCAGGTAACCATGCGCCCCGTGCAGTTCGAGCGCATCGATGCCAAGCCGCTCGGCGCGCCGGGCGGTGGCGGCGAAGTCGGCTATCACCTTGCGGATGTCCTCCCTGGTCATGGCGCGCGGCGACGCCTCGCCCGGCAACTGCGGCAATGCGGAAGGACCGAGCGGCTGCCACGCGCGCGGCGATCCCACCGGCATCAGGCCGCCGCCGTTCCATGGCTCCTGGCTCGAGGCCTTGCGGCCGGCATGGCCGATCTGCATCGCCACGGCGATGGGGGTATGCGCGCGAATCGCCGCCAGCACGCGGGCTAAGGCGGCTTCGTTGCTGTCGGAGTACAGGCCCAGGCAGCTCGGCGTGATGCGGCCTTCGGCCGACGGTGCCGTGGCTTCGACGATCAACATGCCGGCGCCGGACATGGCCAGCTGTCCCAAATGCATCATGTGCCAGTCCTGGGCGTCTCCATCGACAGCCGAGTACTGGCACATGGGCGATACGACGATACGGTTGGCGAGCGTGAGTTCGCCCAGGTTCAGGGGGGTGAAGAGTTGCGCCATGCGTGGGAATGTCCTGGGAAAATCGCCGACGCGTTGCGCGTGCGGCCAAGCATGCATTGTAACTTCACGCTCCTCTGCGCCAATCTCCGGATTTGTGTCGCCGAGGTTGTCGGGATTACACTCGCGGCACTTTTTCAACCAACCGGTTCAACCTCATGTCCGTGGAATTCAATCTTGAAGGCAAGGTCGCCTTGGTGACCGGCGCGTCCTCCGGGCTCGGCGAGCGTTTTGCGCGAGTGCTGGCCGCTGCCGGCGCCACCGTGGCGTTGGCAGCGCGTCGGCTCGAACGTCTGAAGGAGTTGCGCGCCGAAATCAGCGCCGACGGCGGCGAAGCGCATGTCTACCCGCTCGATGTCACCAACCTTGCGAGCATCCGCGGCTGTGTCGCTCAGGTCGAGGCCGATCTTTCCAGGATCGATATCCTGGTCAACAACTCCGGAGTCTCGGCCCAGGGCCGGCTGCTCGAGGTCACCGAGCAGGACTACGACTACGTCATGGGCACCAACGCCCGCGGCGCGTTTTTCGTGGCCCAGCAGGTGGCGCACGTGATGGCGCGCAAGAAGACCGCCGGCCGCATCATCAACATTGCGTCGGTGGCGGGCATGAAGGCGCTGCCGCAGTTGTCCGTCTACAGCATGTCGAAGGCTGCAGTGATCCACATGACGCGCGCCATGGCGGTGGAGTGGGGACGCCTGGGCATCAATGTCAATGCCATCTGCCCGGGCTATATCGAAACCGGGATCAACACCGCCTATTTCGCCACCGAAGGCGGGCAAAAGCTGATCGGCATGCTGCCGCGCCGCCGCTTGGGCAAACCCGAGGACTTGGACGGCCTGCTGCTGCTCCTGGCGTCCGATGCTTCCGGCTTCATCAACGGCGCCGCCGTGACGGCCGACGACGGCATGGCTGCCGGCTGATTGCGGCGCGCGCGCCGCCGCGCGACCCGTGCGCCGGTCCGGCCGCCGCTGCGCTTCGCGGCCGCCGGATTCGCGCCGGGGCGGCGCGGGCCTGGCCGGAGCATCGATCGCGGCCTGCCTCGTTCCGACTTGCGGGAGCACGGCCCGACGGTTGAAGCCCACGCGAACGCGGCCCGACAGTTGCAGCCCACGCGATTCCCGGCCCGACGGTTGAAGCCCGCGCGAGTACGTCCCGCAGTCGAAGCCCGCGCGACGCCCGGCCGGAACCGGCCTCCCGTGCGCCTCCCAGCTTCTGGCAACGATCAATAAGTCGTTGATTCCGCACCGGGATGGGCTGCCGGCGCTGCCGCCCGGCCGATTTTTCAGGCTGAGCCGGGTGTCCTCTTCGCTGCGGATCGGCGCGCTTTTTCGTCTAATGTCAAGACCACGCATGCAATTTAATCGATTGTTTTTTAGGCGGAAATGCATATAATTTCGGGTTTTGCCGCTTGCTTGTTGCGCGGCACAACACCAGCGTTGCCGGGTAGCCGGTGCGCCGGAAAATAGAGTGCGATGGCGGAAAAATTGTCGGGCCCGTTGCCCACCCCTGAGGGATTTCAGCGGGTGCATACCGAGGTGATACCGATTCGCTGGGGTGACATGGACGCGATGATGCACGTGAACAACACGGTGTATTTCCGCTTCATGGAGCAGGCTCGCATCAGCTGGGTGGATTCATGGGGTGTCGGCAATACCGCGAATGACGATGAGGGGCCGGTGATCGCCACGGCGGGTTGCCGCTTCAAGCGGCCGCTCAAGTATCCGGGCGCCGTCGAAGTGCGGGTTTACGCTGGAAAGATCGGACGGTCGAGCATGCCGACCTATTACGAGCTGCGCCGTACCGACGACCCGGAGACGATCTACGCCACAGGGGAGGCGTTGTTCGTCTGGATCAGCAACGACACCGGTCGCCCGGTATCGTTTCCCGAGCCGGTGCGACAACTGCTCGGGAGCCATTGAAGGTGTGCCGCAGATGCGACATGGTGAGCCGTACGGAATGATGACCGACAACAACCAAATACTGTGGGAACCGAGCCAGGCAGCGCTGGAAAAGGCTAATCTCACCCACTTCGCACGTGCGGCGATCCGGCGCTGGAAGCTCAGACTCAACACCTATCCCGACTTCTACAGGTGGTCGATCGACCATCCCGAGCAGTTCTGGCAGTCGGTCTGGGAACAACTGGGCGCAATCGGTGTGCCTGTTGAGCCGCGCAAGGGGGTGCGTGCGCCGGTAGGGCTGAAGGCAGGGGCGCTGGTCGATGGCGACAAATTCCCCGGCGCGAAGTGGTT
Organism: Burkholderiales bacterium; assembly: GCA_043775255.1. Lineage (GTDB taxonomy): Bacteria > Pseudomonadota > Gammaproteobacteria > Burkholderiales > JAEUOS01 > JAEUOS01. Next base: position 12,241 of record JAYVST010000760.1, on the reverse strand, counting down.
TCCCGGCATGCGCATGAATTTTGCGCAAAACCTGCTGCGCAAGCACGACAGTTCCGAAGCCATGATTTTCTGGGGCGAGGACAAGGTCAAGCGCAAGGTCACCTGGGCCGAGCTCAACAATCAGGTGTCACGCTGTGCCCAGGGCCTGAAAGCGGCCGGCGTCCGTCAGGGTGACCGTGTCGCGGCCATCATGCCCAACATGCCCGAGGCGGTGATCGGCATGATCGCTACCGCCAGCCTGGGCGCTGTCTGGACCTCCTGCTCGCCCGATTTCGGCATCCAGGGCGTCCTCGACCGTTTCGGCCAGGTCGAACCGAAGGTGCTGTTCGCCCCGGACGGCTATCACTACAACGGCAAGACCGTCGACATGCTCGACAAGGTTTCCGAGATCGTCATGCGCCTGCCTTCGGTGCGCGAGGCGGTGGTGGTGCCGTACATCTCGGCCTCGCCGAACGTGGACGGCGTGCCGCGTGCGCTCACCTGGCCTGAATTCACCGCGCCCTACAAGGCCGGCCCGGTCGAATACAACATGCTGCCGTTCGAGCAGCCGATGCTGATCCTGTACTCGTCCGGCACCACCGGTGTGCCCAAGTGCATCGTCCATAGTGCCGGCGGCATCCTGTTGAAGCATCTCGCCGAGCATCAGCTGCATTGCGATGTCCGGCCCGGCGACCGACTGTTCTATTCGACCAACTGCGGCTGGATGATGTGGAACTGGCTGGTCACCGGCTTGGCCTCCGGCGCCACCCTGATCCTGTACGACGGCTCGCCCTTCCTGCGTCGCGGCGGCATCCTGTGGGACATGGCGCAAGCCGAGAAGGTGACCCATTTCGGCGCCTCGGCCAAATACATCGACGCGCTGGCCAAGATTCGCTTCCGCCCGCGCGAAACCCATGAGCTCAACCGTCTGCGCGCGGTGTTCTCGACCGGGTCGCCGCTGGCGCCGGAATCCTTCGATTTCGTCTACCAGGCGATCAAGCAAGATGTGATGCTGGGGTCGATATCCGGCGGTACCGACATTTGCGGCTGCTTCGTGCTGGGCAACCCGGTATTGCCGGTGCGGCGCGGCGAGTGCACCGGCAACGCATTGGGCTTGGACGTGCGGGTGTTCGATGATCGCGGACGCACGCTTGCGCCCGGCAAGAAGGGCGAGCTGGTGTGCGTGAAGCCATTTCCTTCGGTACCGGTCGGCTTCTGGAACGACGAAGATGGCTCCAAGTTCCGCGCCGCGTATTTCGACAAGTTTCCCGGCGTATGGCAGCACGGCGACTACGTCGAGCGCACGCCCGCAGGCGGACTCATCATCTACGGCCGCTCCGACGCGGTGCTCAACCCCGGCGGCGTGCGCATCGGCACGGGCGAAATCTATCGTTACGTCGAGACTCTGGACGAGGTCACCGAGTCGCTGGTGATCGCGCAGGATTGGCCGCCCGGCCGCCGCGGCGACGTGCGCATCGTCCTGTTCGTGCGTCTGCGCGACGGGCTGACGCTCGATCCGCCGCTGATCGAGAAGATCAAGCAGCAGATCCGCGTCCACACCACCGCGCAGCATGCACCGGCCAAGGTGATCCAGGTGAGCGACATTCCGCGCACCCGTAGCGGCAAGCTGGTGGAACTTGCGGTGCGCGACATGGTGCACAATCTCCCGGTCAAGAACATCGAGGCGCTGGCCAATCCGGAAGCGTTGGAGCAGTTCCACAACATGCCGGAACTGCGCGCATCGTAGGCGGCCGGCATCCTGCGCCGGTGACGCCGGGGCTTTCCAGTCAAGCGGGATAAACACGGAACCAGACCATGATCAAGGTTTACGACAGCGCTCGGGCGGCGCTCGAAGGCGTGCTCAAGGACGGGCACACGATCGGCGTCGGTGGCTTCGGCCTGTGCGGCATTCCCGAGGCGCTGATCGCCGCGGTGCGCGATCTTGGCGTCAGGAATCTGACCGCCATTTCCAACAATGCCGGCGTCGACGGCTTCGGTCTGGGCATCCTGCTGGGCACGCGCCAGGTGAAGAAAATGATCGCCTCCTACGTGGGCGAGAACAAGGAGTTCGAGCGCCAGTACTTAGCCGGTGAACTCGAACTCGAATTCACCCCGCAAGGCACGCTGGCGGAGAAGCTGCGCGCCGGCGGCTCCGGCATTCCGGCGTTTTTCACCCGTACCGGTGTGGGGACCCTGATCGCCGAGGGCAAGGAAGAGCGCGAGTTCGACGGCCAGCGTTATCTGATGGAACGCGCCCTGGTACCCGACGTGTCGCTGGTCAAGGCCTGGAAGGGCGACCGCTCCGGCAACCTGATCTATCGCAAGACCGCGCGCAACTTCAACCCCAACGTGGCGATGGCCGGCAAGGTCACCGTCGCCGAGGTCGAAGTGCTGGTGGAAACCGGCGAACTCGATCCCGACAACATCCACACGCCCGGCATTTTCGTGCACCGCATCGTCGTCAACGCCCATCCGGAAAAGCGCATCGAACAGCGCACCGTCCGCGCGAAGTAGGAGAACACATCATGGCTTGGAATCGTGACGAAATGGCGGCGCGTGCCGGGCGCGAGCTCAAGGACGGGTATTACGTCAACCTGGGCATCGGCCTGCCTACCCTGGTAGCCAACCATGTGCCGGCCGGCATGGAAGTGTGGCTGCAGTCCGAGAACGGGCTCCTGGGCATTGGCCCGTTCCCGACCGAAGACGAGATCGACCCCGACATGATCAACGCCGGCAAGCAGACCGTGACCACGCTGCCGGGCTCGTCGATTTTCTCCTCCGCCGATTCGTTCGCGATGATCCGCGCCGGCAAGATCAACCTTGCGATCCTGGGCGCGATGCAGGTCTCCGAGAAGGGCGATCTGGCCAACTGGATGATTCCCGGCAAGATGGTCAAGGGCATGGGCGGCGCGATGGACCTGGTGGCAGGGGTCGGCCGCGTCATCGTGCTGATGGAGCATGTGGCCAAGGGCGACGCGCACAAGATCCTCAAGGCCTGCGACCTGCCGCTCACCGGCGTGGGCGTGGTCAACCGCATCATCACCGATCTGGGCGTGCTTGATATCACCCCGCAAGGGCTGAAGCTGGTGGAACTCGCTCCCGGCGTGACGCTCGACGAGGTGAAGGCGAAGACAGGTGCGCCGGTTCTGGCGTAGTTCGCCGGAAGCTAAAAAAACCGCGCGTTGCGCGGTTTTTTTTTACGCCTGCTTCATGCTGATAAAACCGGGCCCGGCCCGGCTTCTCAATTCGCGTTGGCGATGACAGCGGGACCGGCTCAGGAACGCCGCTGGCCCTTGTTTGCCGCCTTTTTCTTCACCATTATTTTTTTGGCGACGGCCTCCGGTTTCTTCGCCGCGCGCGCTTTTTCCGCCGGTGCCGCTTTCTTCGCCGATGCCGCTTTCTTCTTCGCCAAGGCCTTCCCGGCCGGCGCCACGTGCCGCACCTTCGCCGCCAGGCCCAGCGGCTTGGCGCCGATCAGGATCGCCGCGACGATGCAGGGATCGGTGCCGCGTACGCTCCATGAATGGTTGGTGCCGCGCTGGATCAGAATGTCGCCGGTCTTGAGCAGGGTCTCCTCCGTGTCCATGATGGCGTAGATCTCGCCTTGCAACACGATGATGTAGTCCACCGTGGCGGTGGTGTGCATCATCGGGTCGCTGGCGGACTGGTCCTTGGCGTGGCCGGCGCCGATCGACTTGAAGGCCTTCAGCGCGTCGGCGCTGTCGCGCCAGGCCGAATCCGGCGGAAATTCCACGATACGCAGGATGCTGCCCTTGGTCGAAGGCTCCAGTTTCACTGGACGCCGGGCGGCGTCGGCCTTGCCGGAATTGTCGGCCGGCGCATCGGCGGTTTCCCACAGATCGGTCAATGCCAACCCGGGCATGGACGCCATTTCCTTGACGTTCGGGGCATGCCCGTCCATCAGGAATTTCGATTTGCCGTTCTTGTCGTGCCCGGTTACTACCCTGCGAACTCTCCAGACCATGTTGTCATTTCCTTTTCACGAGTGGATTGATGAAGCGCTTGTAGGCGTGCCGCGACCGGCACGGGATTGGGTTAAAGCAGGCCGATGGCAAGCTTCGGGAAGGCGATGATCAACCCAAGGGTCACCATGGCCGCCAGCGCGAACGGAAACGCGCCGGCGTAGATATCGTTGAGCGAGATCGACTTGTCGGTGAGCGTGGATTTCAGGACGAATGGCGCCATGCCCAATGGTGGCGTGATCAAGCCGATCTCGGTGGCGATCATGGTGATGATGCCGATCCACACCAGGTCGGCCCCGAGGGCCTTGAACAGCGGCGCGAACAGGGGCACGGAAATCAGGACCGTGGAGGCCGAATCGAGGGCGGTGCCGAGGAACAGCAGCACCAGCACGTACACGAACAGGACGGCCCAAATGCCCAGGTGCATCTCGCCGATCCAGTTGTTGAGCGCGCTGGGCACGCCTGAAATGGCGAGAAAACGCGAGAACATGTTGGCCGCCGATACGATCAGGATCAGGGACGCGGTCACATAACCGGTGTCGAGCAGCAGCTTCCAGAATATCTTCCAGTCGAGCGTCTTGCGCCACCATGCCAGTATCAGTGCCGCGGCCGCGCCCACCGCGCCACCCTCGGTGGCGGTGAACACCCCCATATACATGCCGCCCAGCACCAGGACGATCAGGCCAGTCACCGGAATCGCCTGATCGGCAATTTCGCGCCAGGTCGGGTTCTCTTCGGTATGCGCCAAGGCGGCGCCGAATTGCGCCGGGTTGCGCCAGGCCATGAACCAGATGACGCCGCAAAACGTCGCCGACAGCAATATGCCGGGCACGATGCCGGCGATGAACAGGTCGCCGATCGACACCTCGGTCAACACCGCGTAGACGATCATCAGGACCGAGGGCGGAATCAACATGCCCAGCATGGCCGATCCGGCGACCACGCCGACGGCGAAGCGTTTCGAATAGCCGCGCTCGATCATTTCCGGAACCGCCAGCTTGGTGAACAGCACGACCGCCGCGACCGAGACCCCGGTAATGGCCGAGAAGATCGCATTGCCGACCACGGTCGCCTGGCCGAGCCCGCCGGGAATCTTGCGGAACATGTGGTGCGCGAGCATGTAGCTGTCCTTGCCGACACCCGAGATCATCACCAGGAAACCCATCAGCACAAACAGCGGAATGACGCCGAAATCGTAGTCGGTCACCGCATCGGTGGCCGCGAGCGCCAGCATGTCGGCGGCCAGCGCGGCGTCGCCGCGCACGGCCCACGTACCGAAGAACGCGATCGTCAAGAGCGCGGTCGAGATCTGCAGTCCGAGATAGATCAGGACCGTCAGGATGACGAACGCGCCGAGACCGATTTCGATGCCGTTCACGAGAGCACCCGTTCGGAAGGATCGAGGTCCGCGTTCAGGCGCCGGCCCTCGCGCGCGGCACGAAAGAACGCCAGCGCCAGGGTGAGGTACTGGATGGTCATCATGGCCGCGCCAAGCACGATGATCGAATGCGCCGGCCATTTTGGAAAGGTGAACACGCCGACCACCCCGAAAAAATCGCCGCTTTCGATTGTTCGCTTGAGCAACGGAACCAGCGCCCACAGCATCACGCCGAAGATCCCGGAACCGAGCAGATGGTAGATGCCGAGCAGGATTTGTTCCGCGCGCGGGCTGACGCCGGCCAGCCAGTTGAGGAAGCCGTCGGTGAATATCACCCTGCCGGCGCGCAGCGTGTGGGGAAACTGCAGGAACACGATCGCCGCGATCGACATGGCGACCAGTTCCGGCACGCCATGCAACGGATGATTGAAAAGAAAACGGCCGAAGATGTCGGCCAGCATGATGACCATGATGAAGATGATCAGGCAGGAGCCGATCGCGTTCATCGCTGCGGTCACGCGGCCGAACCATGTCAGGGGCAGCATCAGGGCATTCTGGCGGTGCGTTCGCGCGGAAGGTGCGCCATGCGCGCCTCCGGTCTGGGCGGCGACCTATTCCTTGTCGAAGTCGCGGATGAAGGTAAAGCCGGTGGCGCGAGCGGCATCCATGTAGCTGGCGAGCACCTTCTTCGCCGGTCCCGGGCCGGCCTGTTTCATCCATTCCTTGGTTGGGTTGGGCACCATCTTCACCAACCGTGCGCGCTCGGCGGGGGCCACGTTGATGATCTTGCCGCCGGCCGTCTGCCACGCCGCCAGGGACGCCTCGATGCGCGCAGTCTGTTCGGCGAGGTAAGTGGCCTTGTAGGCATTGGCGCCCTTGCGGAAGGCCGCCTTGACCTCGTCGGGCAGCTTGTCGAAGCGGCCCTTGTTCACCGCCAGCGCGCCGGCGTGCATGGCGCCGAAGTCCAGTTTGATCAGGTTGGGGGCGACTTCGAACAGCTTGGCCGGCATCACCGCGGTGGCGAACACGAAGGCGCCATCGTAGACCCCGGTCTTGATGTCGTTGTAGAAGGTGTTCAGGCTGCCCTGCACCCCGACCGCACCGGTGTTCTTGATCCAGTTGAGGTTGGGGCCGGCGCCGCCGATTTTCTTGCCTTTGAGGTCTTCCACCTTGCTGAAGGGAAAGTTCGCCGCGATGTAGTAATTGTCGATCGCGAATCCCGCCAGGTAGACGATGTTGTAGCGGGTCCATTCCGCGACCAGCTCCGGCGAGTCCTGCGCGTTGCTGATCGACTTGGTCACGATGTTGGCGTCGGCCGGCCCGAATGGTACCGAGTACGTCACGTTGTTGAGCGGCATCTTGGCCGACTGGAACACTGTACTGACCATGCCGATGTCCGATATTCCCTGTTGCATGGTTTCAAGCTCGGAGCCGATCTTGGCGAGGGTGCCGCCGTAGGCTTCGTTCCATTGCATCTTGTATTTGCCGGTCTTGGCCAGCTCGGCGTCGACGGTGGCCATGAACGACTCTCGGACCAGCTTCACCCACAGGAATATCGGCGGATGGCCGGCTGCGGCGGTCATTCTTATGATTTCCTGTGCGGATGCCGGCGCGGTGGCGACACCGATGGCGAGCGCCGCGAGGGCGCCCGCAAAGCGCCGGATCGAACCGTGCACACCTGCCTGGCCGAAACGATATTGCATGCCTAGTCTCTCTCTGGTTGGGTTGCCCTCAGGGGCAATCGTGTGTCGAACCACCGGCCCATGCCGGGATGACAGATCAGCTTCGCATGCTGCGCCGCAGCGCGTGAAGCGACTTGACAATCCAAGCGCGAGGTATCGTAATATTGAACGAACGTTTAATCAAGTATTTTCCGTGACCAAGAAATCCCCCGCGTCCAGCGCTTCCGTCGCCGGTTCCGCCAATCGCGCCGCCAGCCGCAGTGGCGAGCTCACGCGCGAGCGCATCCTCGATACCGCCGAGCACCTGTTTTCCGAGCACGGCATCGACGGCGTTTCCATGCGCAGCATCGCTGCCGGAGGTCGCGTCACCTTGGCGCTTGCCAACTACCATTTCGGCTCGAAGGAAGGGCTTTACCGCGCGGTATTCCAGCGCCGCATCGCGCCGGTGTCTGCCCAGCGCCGTGCCGCGCTGGCTGCGGTGATGGACCGCGGCCGCCCGGCGCCGACGGTCCGCGAGGTGCTCGACGCGCTGGCGCGGCCGTGGGTCGAACTGCGCGGCCAGAGCGGCGGCCTGGCCTATACGCGGCTGATCGCGCGCGAGTGCGGCGACCCGGCCGAGGGCCGGCGCGGCATCGTGGCCGAACTGCTCGACCCGATTGCGCGCGAGTTCATCGCCGCAATGCAAAAGACCCTGCCAGGGATGACACCGCGCCGGGTCAACTGGGCCTACCATTTTTTCATCGGCGCGTTGCTCCTGATCCTCACCAACCCGGATCGCCTCGTCAGGCTTTCCGGAAAGGTCTGCGACATCGAAAGCGATCAGGCGGTAATCGACGAGATCGTGACGTTTTTCTGCGCAGCGCTGGTCGTGCCGCAGCGTGGCGCCGGGGTGCCGGCAGGGCACCCGACAAGCACCACCAAAACCCGAAGGAGGATCAAGACATGAAGCTGGTGACATTCAGTGCAGGTCGAGCCAGGTCGCGCGCCGGTGTGCTCATCGATGGCGAGGGCAAGGTGCTCGATCTGCAGGCCGCGCACCGTGCGCGCCACGGCAAGAGTTCGCCACTGCTTGCGAGCGTACTTGCCATGGCCGGATCGGGGGACGACGCGCTCGAACTGGCAACCAAACTGATCAAGGGCGCGGCGCGCACCCGCGCCGCCGTTCACCCGATCAAGGAGGTCACCCTTCTCGCGCCGATCCCGGCGCCGCCGCAAATGCGCGACTTCCTGTGTTTCGAGAAGCATCTGCTGCAGGCCTTCGGCGCGGCGCGCAAGGTGCGCGCCGCCAATTCGCCCGATCCGGCGGCGGCGATCCGCGAGATGGAGGCCAAGGGCATTCTCACGGTTCCCGAGGTCTGGTACGAGCGGCCGATCTTCTATCACCCCAACCGGCTCAACGTGGTCGGCACCGGCACCGACATCGAGTGGCCGGCGTTCTGCAACATGCTTGACTTCGAATTGGAATTTGGCTGCTTTATCGGCAAGCGCGGGCGCGACATTCCCAAGGCCAAGGCGCGCGAACACATTTTCGGCTACACGATTTTCAACGACGTGTCGGCGCGTGACGAGCAGATGAAGGAAATGCCCGGGCAACTCGGGCCCGGCAAGGGCAAGGACTTCGACACCGGCAATGTGCTCGGGCCGTGTCTTGTCACCGCCGACGAGCTGAAGGATCCCTACAAGCTGAAGATGGAGGCACGCGTCAACGGCGAGCGCTGGGGGGGCGGCAATTCGTCGGAGATGCACTGGAAATTCGAGGACTGCATCGCCCATTCATCGCGTTCGGAAACCATGGCTTCCGGCGAATTCTTCGGCTCGGGCACTGTCGGCACCGGTTGCGGCGTGGAGCAGATGCGCTTTCTCAAGCCCGGAGATGTGGTCGAACTGGAGGTCGAGGGCATCGGCATTCTAAGGAACCGGTTTGTCAGGAAGTGAATTCAAAACAAGGAGAGACACCATGCGGCAGGAGACACGACGCATCGTCACGGGTCACGATGCGAAAGGCAAATCGGTCATCAGCATCGGCGATGACGCGCCCAACGTCATCGAGGTCAAGGGCTGGCCGGGATTGTTCGTCACCGAGTTGTGGGTCACCGGCGAAATGCCGGTGGACAACATGGGCGCGACCGACCAGGGTGCCCGCCCGATGCGCCACGACCCCACACCCGGCGGCACGGTTTTCCGCATCGTCGAGATTCCGCCGGAAAAGAGCCTCGCGGGCATCGACACCAAGGCGGCGTTCGAGCACATGGGCAGCCACAACAAGCCGCGCGATGAAGACCGCGCCAGGCATCCGTCCATGCACAAGACCAATTCGGTCGACTACCTGGTAGTGATTTCCGGCGAGATGTGGATGGTGATGGAAGAGGGCGAGACCCTGCTGCGCCAGGGCGATTGCATCGTCCAGCGCGGCACTAATCACGCCTGGGTCAACAAGTCGGACAAACCTTGCGTGCTGGCCGCCATCCTGGTGGATGCCAGACCCGCACCCTGATAGCGGAGAGAGAAGATGGAACCGGTACGAGTCGGCAAGGAGCAGATGGAAAAATGCGTTGCCCGCTTCGGCAGCCTCACTGGCAGCGACCTGGCCTTTCTGGACCAGCGCATGCCGGGCTAACACGATGAGGAGATCAAGGCGGCGCTGGAGCGCCTGGAACAGACCCTGGCCCGCATGGAGACGATGCTGGCGCGCTCGGCCTGGCTTACCGGACCGCAATTTTCCCTGTCCGATACCAATGTCATGCCCGCTGTGGTGCGGATGGAAGACCTTGGCCTCGATTACCTCTGGGCGGACAAGCCGCGCGTGACCGACTGGTACCGGCGCCTGCAGGCGCGCCCCGCTTTTGCGGTAGCCTACATGCCCGGTGCACGCCAACTCGGGCCCGCCTGCCAACCAGCATACAAATCGACCATGACTCGCCAGATCATCGACCTCTCCATCTATCTTGAAAACGACGTCGTATCCGATCCGCCGTCGTTCGCGCCGAAGATCGAATACTTCAACCACGAGAACTCGTTCCACCAGATGGAGCCGTTCTTCCCGGGCCTGAAGCAATCCGACCTGCCGGATTCGGCCGTATGGGCGGTCGAACAAATAGCGCTATCGACCCACAACGGCACCCACTTGGACGCGCCGTACCACTTTCATCCCACCATGAACAAGGGTGAGCGTTCGATCACTATCGACGAGGTCGATCTCGACTGGTGCTTCCAGCCCGGCGTCAAGCTCGATTTCCGCCATCTCGGCGACGGCTATGTGGTGACTGCTGCCGACGTCGAGGCTGAGCTCAAGCACATCGACCACACCTTGAAGCCGCTTGAAATCGTGGTGATCAACACCCGCGCCGGCTCGCGCTACGGCAACAACGACTACGTGAGCGCCGGTTGCGGCATGGGGTACGAGGCCACCATGTACCTGCTCGAACGCGGCGTGCGCCTGACCGGCACCGATGCCTGGAGCTGGGATGCCCCGTTCGTCCATACCGCGAAGAAGTACGCCGAAACCCGAGACCCTTCGCTGATTTGGGAAGGACACAAGGCCGGGCGCGACATCGGTTACTGCCACATCGAGAAGCTGCACAACCTGGAAGCGCTGCCGGCCGACGGTTTCATCATTTCGTGTTTTCCGCACAAGATTCGCGGCGCCTCGGCCGGCTGGACCCGCGCGGTTGCCATCATTGATCCGCGCATGCAGGTACTCTTCTAGACCAGGTCCATCAGGGCTGCGGCGGCATTCTTCAGGCTTGGTACGCAACGGGCGATCGCAGCGTCGGCGCTGCACGTCGAGTTTGCCATCGAGATGCCGAGTGCGCCGACGATCATGCCGCCGCGATTGGCAAGCGGCACGGCGATGCCGCGCAGCCCCACCTCGAACTGGCTTTCGGTCACCGCGAAGCCCTGTGCGCGCGCCAGCCTCACTTCCGCGCCGAGGGCCTTTTTTGATGTCACCGTCTGCGCCGTGTACGCAGTCAGCCGAGCCCGTGCGAGCCATGCGTCGAGTTCGGCGCGCGCTAGACCTGCCAGGATGACCCTTCCGGCTGCCGTGGTGTGCGCCGGCAGGCGAGTCCCGGGTTCGATGGCAGTACTCATCAGGCGCGCCACGTTGGCGCGCGCAACGTAAACCACTTCCTGGCCGTCCGCCAGGGCAAGGTTGCTCGATTCGTTGGTTTCTGCCGTGATGCCCTGGAGAAACGGACGCACCGTGCGTGGCAGGCGCGCCGAGCCAAGATACGAATAGCCCAGCGCAAGGACTTTGGGCGTAAGCCAATAAGCACGGCCATCGGATGCGGCGTAGCCTGCGTGGTTCAAGGTGATGAGAAAACGCCGCGCGGCTGCGCGGCTGATGCCAAGGCGCGCGGCAAGTTCACTGGCGTTCAGGATCGGGGTGGCGTCGCCGAAAGCCCGAATGACCGATAGGCCGGTAATGAAGCCTTCGATGAGGTCGGCCTTGCGCGGGGCTGCCGGGGCCTTATCCGATTGGCGCGGGCTTGACGAAGGCATGATTTTGTTATCTAATAATCGCACAGATGTGCGATATTCGCACAAATTGAGATTGACCGCAAGGGCTGCACCACGTTATTGAACCAGACAGTCCACGCCGACAAACCCAAGGAGATATCAGTGAGCGTTGCCGAAAAGAACCCGGAGCCGAGCAACCCGGTCGGCGTGGACGGCATCGAGTTCGTCGAATACGCCACATCACAGCCACAGGCCCTGGGGGCGGTACTGCAGACGATGGGCTTCGCGCCGGTGGCACGGCACCGCTCGCGCGAGGTGATGCTTTATCGCCAGGGTGAAATGAATCTGATCGTCAACGCACATCCGGACGTAGTGGCTGCACTTGGTGTGGCCGGGGGTGAGCCCGCCATTGCGGCCATAGCGCTCAGAGTGCGCGACGCCGGCTTCGCCTGGCGCCATTCGGTCGGCCTGGGCGCCTGGCCGCGGCCTGCCACCACCTCGGCGATGGAACTGAACATCCCGGCCATCAATGGCGTAGGTGGCAGCCTGATCTATTTTGTCGACCGCTACCGCGATTTCAGCATCTACGACGTCGACTTCGTACCCCTGCCAAGCGTCAATCGGCATCCGGCGGCGGTGGCGGGACAGCACTACTTCGGCGTGGTACAGACCGTTGCAGCCGATCGCACCGATGCCTGGCTCGATTTCTACCGACACCTGTTCGGATTCACCGTGCTGTCGCCGGGAACTCATTTCGGCAT